>PBZS01000011.1 GCA_002730235.1 Gammaproteobacteria bacterium
CAACAACGAGACCACGAACACAGGGCCGACGCCGGCAACAAATTGAACTAAGAACTCTGGTGGGTTAAATGCAAACATCATTCTTTCCTTCCGGAGACGCTACGACACGATTGGAATCACAATCAGCGCTTTGCGTTCGCGTCCCCGCTCAATGCCTCCGCCCGAATCGAATAACACTCATGTGTCCGTTGGCAGAGGTTTTGGGTTATCTTTTTTGCAGCGTCTTTGTAAATGATTTGATGTGGACTACCCCGCATACGACACGCCGCCTCTTTCTCTCTTTATACGTACTAACCGCAATAGTATACGTATAAACCGAAAGTTCAACCCTCGAACAGAAAAAAATGAAGTATATAGTAAATCTAGACGGAATAACGACCAAAAACCCCCGGATTCTATAGATTTCTGGACTTCAGGCTCTCACCTTGTGCCGTCATCGGGGCAGTAAGATCAGTACCCTTCGGTAACACACCCTGGACCAGACCGAACCGACCGAAGCAGACCTGACCAGGCTCGAGCGGGTACTTCGTGTTGGCCTCAATCTCAGCTATTACCATACTCAACATCTGACCGGTCGGGTTGTATCTCTCAAAAACCTCAACGTAGGCCGGCCTCTCTAGGCTTGATCCATCGACCGAGACTTTGATGTCACAGAAATCAAACCCTCCCTCCTCGGGACGAACCTTGAAATGATGAGTCCCCGCGGGAAGATCGATGACCTCCACCTGACCGACCTCGAGCGCGAACAACTGACCATCAAGCTCAAGATTCGCGGACTTTTTGGACCATATTTCGTACCCCGGCGTCCTGAACATCAGAAACGGATATGTTCTTATCTCGACGACAGCTTTATCCTGATCGATGAACTTACCAAAGAAAAAGTTCTGATCGATCGGTTCGAGCGCCTTACAGCCAGACAGACCAGACAGACCAGACATGAGGCCCAGAGAAACCAAGTAAGTAAAACCACGTAGCATATTAAAAAGAATATAACTTTACGCCTATCTCAACAACCCGAGTCCAGAGTAGGCCCTGTCGAGGGTGATTATTTAAGGTGAATCAGCGCTAGCCACCAGCCCCTAATCGAGGCGGTAAATCGAAGCCCACTAGCAACACTTGGGGGTTTGACGGCGACCATGGTTGTGTCCCGGACGCTTGCGTCGAAAAAACGATCTGGATTGTTACAGAGCTTCCG
Source organism: Gammaproteobacteria bacterium (assembly GCA_002730235.1). Taxonomy (GTDB): domain Bacteria; phylum Pseudomonadota; class Gammaproteobacteria; order Pseudomonadales; family Litorivicinaceae; genus HIMB30. Next base: position 1,196 of record PBZS01000011.1, read on the forward strand.
GCCCTCAAACCGCCCCATCGGAAACTTAATCTAGTCGCCTGATGTTACTCATTTTTACTATTTGTAGGGGTAAACCGCTGAGATCTTGGCGCCCCTGACAACCGTCCAGCAAACTGAGAGGGCATCAATGAGAGCAACATACCCGCGCAAAACCCACGTCATCTTCGCCGGCCCACCTGAAACAGTTCCTGTGGTTGTGGCACGTGTTTTGCTGGTATCGTCTGACCAAGTATCTGCGTGGAGACAAATTTAAGTGCTTAACGGTAAATCGCTTCTAATTACAGGCGGCACGGGCTCTTTTGGTAGACAATTTGCCCGAACGGTGCTGCGTCAATTTCCCGACATTCGACGACTGGTAATATTTTCAAGGGACGAGCTCAAGCAGTACGAAATGTCCTGCTCCCCGGACTTCTCTGATACCGATAAACTTCGATTTTTTATTGGTGACATCCGAGATAAGGATCGGCTGAACCGAGCACTCGAGGGAATCGATGTCGTGATTCACGCGGCCGCACTGAAACAAGTTCCGGCCGCCGAGTACAACCCGTTTGAGGCCATCAAGACCAACGTGATTGGTGCCCAGAACCTGATCGAGACCTGCCTCGACAAGGGAGTGAGTCGAGTAGTCGCCCTGTCCACCGATAAAGCCGCCGCCCCTGTCAACTTATATGGGGCCACCAAGCTGTGTTCCGATAAGCTGTTTACCGCAGCGAACACCATGATCGGTAGTCGAGACCTAAAGATATCAGTGGTCCGGTACGGAAATGTTATGGGCAGTCGTGGCTCGGTCATACCATTCTTTATGAATATGAGGTCGACCGGTATCCTGCCGATAACGCATCCAGATATGACGAGATTTAATATATCCCTGGACGAGGGCGTTCAGATGGTTCTTTGGGCTCTCGAGGAAATGGCTGGAGGCGAAATTTTTGTACCCAAGATCCCCAGCTACCGGATCCTTGACGTCGCTGAGGCGGTCTGTCCTGATTGCGCAAAGCCTGTGATTGGTATCCGACCGGGCGAAAAATTGCACGAAGAAATGATCACCGACAGCGATGCAGAGAGCACCGTCGATCTTGGACAATATTTCGCGATTCTACCGAGCTACCAGGATCAAGCCTATAAGCTCGACTACGTCAATCAGCATCGTGATGCGGTTCCCTACAACCAAGGAGCCTACTCGAGTGACTCAAACCCCGACTTTCTGTCCGTGGAACAACTAAAGGAACTCATAGACAATATGTTCAGGGAGCAAGATGTCTAAGTTGATTGATAAACCAATTCCCTACGGTCGGCAGACTATTGACGACTCAGATATTGAGGCCGTGCGGCTTGCGTTGAGCCAAGACTTCCTGACCCAAGGACCGGCAGTGGGCGCCTTTGAGTCAGAGATAGAGAACGCCACAAACGCAAAACACGCGGCGGCTGTATCGTCCGCCACCGCGGCCCTGCATCTGACCTACAAAGGACTCGGGCTGGATGAGGGCGATATTCTCTGGACCTCCCCGATAACTTTTGTCTCAACAGCCAACGCGGCACGTCTCTGCGGGGCCAATGTCGATCTCGTCGATGTTGATATAAGCACGGGCAATATGTGCCCCCAGAAGCTAGAGGATAAACTGAACCGTAGCGCCAAAAACAATTCACTCCCCAACGTTGTGGTGCCGGTCCACCTCGGTGGCGCCAGTTGTGATATGCAAGCAATCAGACACGCTTGCAGCCGATATGAAGTTGACGTGGTCGAGGACGCATCACACGCACTTGGAGCCGTCTACCAAGGCAAGCCGGTTGGATACTGTGAATTCTCAGACGCCGCCGTCTTCAGTTTCCATCCCGTAAAAATGATTACCACCGGTGAGGGAGGGTGTGTCGCGACCAACGGTGATGAACTCGCGGAGGCTATATACAAACTCCGGTCTCACGGCATCACTAAAACAGATACCGAATTCTTATCGGAGGCGGACGGTGGTTGGTACTACGAGCAACACCAGCTCGGGTTCAACTATAGAATCACTGACATCCAAGCATCGCTCGGCCTCTCGCAAATCAAACGCCTCTCGAACTTTGTCGAGGCACGCAATCAAATCGCTAATTGGTACCACCAATTTCTACCATCCGAAGCGATACCGATCAGGCCAAGCACTGAGGCCCGCTCGAGCTATCACCTCTTCATGGTTCAGCTACCCACAGCAGATATCAGAAGACGCGTGTACGATTATCTGCATGACCACGGAATAAAGGTACAGGTCCACTACATACCGGTGCACTACCACCCGTATTACGAAAGCTTGGGGCTAACACGTGGGGATTTCCCAGACGCAGAGGAGTTTTACTCCCGGGTTCTGTCGCTGCCTATTTTCCCAGAATTGGAGGAGTTCGAGGTGAAACTAGTCTGTGACACCGTTGCAGAGGCCCTTAAGTCATGACGATCGCGATCTTACCAGCCCGTGGCGGTAGCAAACGAATACCCGGGAAAAACTATCGCGAAATCAATGGCAAACCGACGATCTGCCGGACCATACAGGTCCTGCAGAAGAGCCAGATTTTTGCGAGGATAGTCGTATCCACAGACCACCCAAAAATCAGTGAACTCGCTCTCTCAGTTGGCGCCGAGGTGCCCTTCCAGAGACCCGACGACTTAAGCGACGACTACACAACCACCAAGCAGGTGATGCAGCACGCGATCCAAGAACTAAAGGTCTCGGACACCGGCACCGCGGTTTGTTGCGTCTACCCCACAGCGGTTCTTCTAGAACCGGGCTCGCTAAGACAAAGCTTCCAGCTACTGAAAAAAAATCCGTCGATGTTTATCGTTCCCGTACAGCACTTCAGTCACCCCATCTCCCGGGCGATGCGAATCAGAGACAACACTCTGGAGCCGCTTGATACGGGGATGGCCGTCGCTAGAACACAAGACTGTGCTGACTTTGTCCATGACGCAGGACAGTTTTACTGGGGAACAGTATCGTCCTGGCAATCAGATCTAAATATTCTTGGGACCAGCGCCATACCCTTTAGCATACCGACGACCGAGGGCTTGGATGTTGATACGCCAGACGACTGGACACTTCTTGACGCACTCATAAGATATCGGGAGGCAAACGATGACAAAGCCGGATAAACAACCCACCGAGCAGGAGACTTTTTGGTCGAGTGATTTTGGTGACGACTATATTGACCGCAACCAGGGCGAAAAACTTCTCGCATCTAACCTTAACTTTTTCAATGACGCATTGGCCGCTTGCGAGCCAGTTGGGTCCTGTATCGAGTTCGGTGCGAATATTGGGATGAATCTCCGAGCACTCGGGCTACTGTTCCCCAACATTAAGTGCAAAGGGATCGAAATCAATGACGCCGCCGCCGCCGAACTCAGGACTCTGATCGGCGACCAGTCTGTGTTCCATGGAGCGATTTCGGAGTTTGAGCCGCGCTGGCGAGCTGAACTCGCTCTGATCAAGGGCGTCCTGATCCACGTCAATCCAGACCAGCTAGGAGACGTATATGAAAAACTGTACACCGTTTCGAATCGCTACATTCTCGTCGCCGAGTACTACAACCCATCGCCGGTTTCAATCAACTACCGAGGTCACTCAGATAAATTGTTTAAGCGCGACTTCGCGGGCGAACTCCTCGACACGTTTCCTGATCTTCGTCTCGTTGACTATGGCTTCGCCTACCACCGAGACATGAAATATCCTCAGGATGACATCACCTGGTTCCTACTGGAGAAGAAGTGAGCATGGCAGCAAGAAAGGCTCTGACCTACTGTACGAGTTGCCTCCTCCCCAACTCTAAACCAGACCTGACCTTCAACGACGCCGGGGTATGTAATGCGTGCTCGAATTATCTGGGCAGGCAGGAGGTGGACTGGAGCGCACGGGAGAAGGAGTTCCTCGATATTGTTGAACAATATCAAAGCAAAGATGCCTCGACCTGGGACTGTATTGTCCCAGTTAGCGGGGGCAAGGACAGCACTTACCAGGTTCTGAAGCTACTAGAACTGGGCGTCAATCCTCTTTGTGTCACTTCGACCACATGTGACCTATCAGATATCGGCCGCGCTAATATACAGAATATCAAGAACCTGGGCGTGGACTATGTTGAACACTCTCCGAACCCAATGATTAGGCGGAAGCTAAACAGAATCGGCCTGGAGACTGTCGGGGACATCTCATGGCCGGAGCATGTCGGTATATTTACGATCCCCGTCAGGGCAGCGGTACAGCACAGGGTGCCCCTCATCGTGTGGGGCGAAAACTCCCAAAACGAATATGGCGGACCAGCGGCGGCGACCCAAAACAAAACCCTAACACGGGCATGGCTGGAGGAATTCGGTGGTCTGCTTGGGCTCCGGGTTAACGACCTCAATCAGTCCTGGGGTATCAAGAAAAAACATCTAATTAATTATACCTACCCGTCAGATGAAGAGCTCCAATCTGTCGGAGTCACTGGCCTATTTCTTGGTCATTTCTTTGAGTGGGACGGGTTATCGAACGCACTGATTGCGCAGGCAAATGGCTTCACAACCTACGCGAAGAAGGTCGAGGGTTCCATGGTCAACTATGAGAATCTCGATAACCATCAGACCGGTATTCATGACTATTTCAAGTTCCTAAAATTTGGGTTTGGACGCGCGACAGATATCGCATCGTTGCACGTTCGTAGGGGCCGAATAACGAGAGAACAGGGCATAAAGATCGTTACCGAGAGCGAGGGCAAGTTCCCATGGGAATACCTCGGCAAATCACTGCAGGAGATTCTGGATCCCCTGGATTTAGGTGTCCCTGAGTTTGAAGCGATCTGTGACCGGTTTACAAATAAGGCTCTTTTTGTTCTCGAGACTGACGGGACACTCAAAAAGGACCGTCACCAGAACCTGCAAAAAATGACCCCCATAACATGACCCAATCGATCGCCATCATTGACTACGGATGTGGCAACCTAGCCTCCGTACAGAAAGCCGTCACAGCACTGGGCTTCACCGCAGAAATGATCAGCGATCCATCGACACTGGACAGATATGGCCGTGCCATTTTACCGGGCGTCGGGAGTTTTAACGCGGCGATGAATGACATGACCCATACCGGGCTCGCCGATTCGATCAGAGAATTCTGTGGGTCTGGTAAACCATTACTGGGGATCTGCCTCGGCATGCAACTCCTCGCATCGAGTGGTACAGAGGGCGTTACCCATGATTCCGTTCCGGGGCTCGACCTCGTCCCGGGTGAAGTGGTCTCACTCCGTTCAATGGGGGTAACCCTCAGCGTGCCGCACGTCGGTTGGAACACGCTCCAGCAGAAGCAACCCTCAGAATTATTCGGCGGAGTCCCAGACGGCACCGATGTCTACTTTGTTCACTCCTATGGATTCTGCCCGGACAAGAGCGACCACCTGATGGGAGCCACAGAGCATGGCGTCGAAATCAGTGCCATAGTCAAGAAAGATAATGTCACCGGTTGTCAGTTCCATCCCGAAAAAAGTTCAAAAATTGGTTATCGAATTCTTCAGAATTGGGTCTCGTTGTGCTGAAGGTCAGGATCATACCCACCCTTCTCTGGAGCGGTTTCGGTCTGGTCAAGGGAACACAATTCGATCCCTGGCGCCCGGTCGGCCCGGTGGTCCCTGCGATTGAGGTCTACACCAAACGCGACGTCGATGAACTTATGATACTGGATGTCGACCAGTCGAAGGAGGGAACAACCGAACCTGACTTATTCTCAATCACGGACTTTGTTAGGTCCTGTAATGTTCCGCTGACGTACGGCGGTGGAATCGCCTCAGTCGAGGACGCAATCAACGTGATACAAGCCGGTGCCGATAAAATATTGTTGAATACTCACCAGTACCTAAACAAAAAACTGATCTCAGAGCTCGCGCTCCGGCTGGGCTCACAGGCCGTGGTCGCGGGTATCGACGCCAGACGACTGAACGAGACGACCCATGTCACCTATAGCCACTGCGGGACAATAGAACAGGACGTGTCCCCGACAGAGGCCGCAAAAATCGCAGAGAGCGAGGGCGCCGGGGAGATCGTCATCACCTCGATCGATAGGGACGGGACATTGGAGGGATACGACCTCGAGCTCATCAGTAAGATTACGGACACTGTCCGTGTGCCTGTCATCGCCTCCGGGGGAGCAAAAGATGCCAACTGTTTCGTGGAAGCGGTACAAAAGTCGCGGGCCTCCGCAGTGGCAGCAGGAGCGCTGTTCCACTTCACCGAGCTCACGCCCGATGACGCGAGGACCGCGATGAGGGACGCAGGTATACCAGTCAGGCAGGTGCTCCATAGTGGCTAGCAAGGTGGCCTTCATCACNAACTCNGGCGGTAAATTTGGGCTAGGCCATCTTTCCCGTTGCGGATCGATCGCNGGCCAACTGGTGGCAGACGGCCACGATGTCCAGATCATTCTTGGGAAGGAGTCGAAGCACACAGAGCATGAGACCGGTTTAGCAAGTATGGTCCACCGGCTTGATAAAGAGCTGTTCACCACCGACCAGGAGGGCTTTCGAAGAGTCCAGACCGATCTGTTGCGTAAACTGGAGGCCGAGCGGCCTGATGCGGTGTTTTTAGACTCCTACCAGATCGATCCACATATGCAGGCCGACATCAATGACTTCTGCCAACAGATAATCGTGATAGACGATCTTGCCAGTAAAAAGTTCTCCTGCAGGCACCTCATCAATTACGCTCCTACCATAACCGAGACCGATTACTCGGGCCATGTAACGGACTCGACCGAGCTACATCTTGGTCTCAAATTCTTTCCATTGTCCGAGACGCTGAGGTCACAGAAGGCCGAGACTAATCGCCAGAACTATCTCGCGGTCTGCCTCGGGGGCTCGGACTCCTCAGACATAACAAAGACACTGGTCAGACAACTGCAACGGTGCGACATGATCAACGAGTTCGCTGCGATCGTTGTGATCAATGGGCTAACCGCCCGCGACCAAGCTGAGCTTGATCTGGGCGACAGATTCCGAGTCCTCGCCCAACCCCCCAACTATACCAAACTGATCGCTGACGCCCGGTTAGCTATCACAGGGGCAGGCGTATCAGCGCTCGAGCGGTTATATCTGGAGATTCCGGGTATCGTAATGATAACCGCAGAGAATCAGCGACCAAACTTCAACTACCTGACCGAGAGCGGATTGTTCAGCGGCTACGAGCCGGAGAAGCAGGGTGTCGCGGAACTCAATGAGCTTATCCGCGACGGCCTGACCCACCCTATCAGCAATGCCATCATAGACGGTCTTGGGGCAACCCGGATCGCCGCGCTTATCAACAAGGGACAGGCGCAAGGATGATCTCACTGAGACGTATTACAGACGCAGACAGCGAGCAGATTCTCCGGTGGCGGAACTCTGACGAGGTCCGGCTGTTCATGTCCGACCAAGAACCAATCACCCTAAAAGATCACCAGGCTTGGCTTATGGCCCGAGTCGAGGACCCCACAAATGTTGGACTCATTGCCGAAAAATCATCGGTAGCTGTGGGCTTCATGCAGTTCAATATCCTTGACACCGAGACCACCGAGTGGGGCTTCTATAAGTCACCCGATGCGGGACCCGGTCTTGGTCGGGAGATCTGTACCGAGTCCATTGAGTGGGCAAAGCAAAACCTTTCTGTGTCGCGCGTTGTCGCAAAGGTGATCTCCACAAACATAGTATCGCTGAAGCTCCATCTCGGCATCGGTTTCGAGTTAATATCAGAGGAGGCTTGGCTGAAACTGACCGGATACGAGCGAGCAGCCAGCGCACACAAATTCTTCAGGAGGAGCGTCCGTGGCCCAGGCTAAAAGTGTGTCGATAAATCACAGGGACATCGGTACTGATTCTCCGCCCTACATCTGCGCCGAGATATCAGCCAACCATAACGGCAAATTGGAACGAGCGCTCGAACTGATTAGCCTAGCAAACGAGGCCGGCGCCGACGCGGTCAAAATACAGACCTACCGGCCCGATACGATCACCCTCAAATCGTCGAGTCCAGAGTTCCAAATATCGAGCGGGCTCTGGGCAGGACGGACGCTTTATGATCTCTATGAAGAGGCGCACCTGCCCTGGGAATGGCACCAAGAGCTGTTCGAACACGCCAGAGAAAAACAGATCACACTGTTCAGTTCACCCTTCGACCATACCGCGGTCGATCTTCTCGAGAGTCTCGACGCACCGGCCTACAAAATCGCCTCGTTCGAGATCGTAGACACTGAGCTGATCCGTTACGCCGCCAGCACGCAGAAGCCGCTGATCATATCGACCGGACTCGCCTCCGCTGACGACATCTCGCGCGCAATCGAGGCCGCAAACGGTGTAGGAAATGATCAGCTCATTATTCTGCACTGCGTGAGCGCCTACCCCGCGAGCCCGTCGGACTATAATCTGCGGACATTGACAGACAAACAGGCCCGTTTTGAGTCACTCGTTGGTCTCTCCGATCACACAATCTCGAACACGACAGCTGTCGCCAGCGTCTGCCTTGGCTCGGTATTTATCGAGAAACACTTCACCCTCGACCGACAGGGCGGCGGCCCGGATGATTCTTTTTCACTCGAGCCGGCTGACCTCCGTAATCTCGTGCAGGAGACGAGAATCGCCTGGGACGCCCTGGGCAGGGTCGATTACGAGCTCAAGTCTGGAGAGACCAACAACCAACAGTTCCGGCGCTCACTCTATTTCATCAGCGACCTGACAGAGGGATCGGTGATCAAAGAGGCCGACATAAAATCGGTGAGACCAGGGCACGGTCTGCCGGCATTTGAATTTCAAAATGTGGTTGGTCAGACCCTGATCAGAGACGCAAAGAAATACACCCCGGTTACCGAGGGCCATATCAGGTCGGCCACTTAATACGTATCGTCATCTCCAGCTTAGCGGTCAACACGTGAACAACCACCGTATTCTAGGGTCTGGAGCGCCACTCAAAGCGAGCCACGGGTAATGGAAATGGCCCTTCGACCCCAAGCGATGGAGTCGTACCTCTTTGCATGGAACTGGCTAACCCGTCAATAACAGCACGCGGACTACTAATGAAGCGCTGGTGGCTTGATTCGAAGCATGATCTTTAACTTCCTTAACAACTCGGCGAGCATCGACTCCTTGTCCCAGTTGGCGTCGCCACGAACTACCAAAATGTTGTCAAACCAAGGATAATTATCCTGGCCCAAGAGAACCCAATCACGCTTGGGAAGCCAGGTCAAAACTGGGACACTAAAAATACCCGCCAACTGAACTACGATCGTTCCAGCAGTAACCACAACATCACAACATCCGGTGTGGTATGCGTTAGAATACACGTCGTCGAAAAAATCTTCTTCTGGAACTAGCACGTTATCGTACTTTCCCATCAATTTTTTTTCTTCATCAGTCATCGCATACTGAAGACAAATGAACCCGATATCATTCGGGAGGCTCGTCACAATTTCTTCGGCGGCGAGAACACTCAAGTAATTAAATTCACGCGTCTCGGTGATCAGCGTGCTCCGCCACGACAGCCCCACAATGACCCGTTTTTCCAAAAGATGAGGAGGGAGAAAAACATCCTTGGCGTCCTGTTTTAAACGCATCAATCTTTTGTTGACTGCGATGCTACCATTGCTGTTCGCAACGAGCCTCATAAGAGAACCGCTCGGTATCTGAAAATCGAGCTGATCATATACACTCTGCCCCACAGTATCGACGACGTCATCGCCGCGGACCGTAGCCTCGGGGTACCACTCTTTTACCAGCTTGATCAACTTGTAACTAACCTCTATGGTCAGGTCGGCTGGCGACTTCTCCAGGACAAAGGGTAGAAGCGAAAGGAACAATAGCTGGTCACCTACACCCTGCTCGCCCCAGACCAAAATTGACTTCCCCTCAAGAGATTCACCCTCCCAGCGTGGGCTGGAGAATAATCTTTTTTTACTCGGGAAATCACGCCACTGCCAACGAATTTCAAATTGCTCGAAGCCCTCTCTCAAGCGTCCAGTCGCCAAAAGACCCAATGAATAATTCCACCTTGGCTCTGCTCTATCCTGATACTTTTCGGCCACTCTACGATAAGAATTCAGCGCCTTATCATCTTGGCCCGCGCTAACATATATCTGTGGTAACACCATCTCTAATTCGCTGGTGCTCGGATACTCATCAGCTTCGAGCCCGTATTCATCGATCAGCCGTAGAGCCTCATCAATATTTCCAACACCATCCAGACTCCGCAAAACACAAGCGAACACGCTTGCATCTAACCTTGCCGGGTATTTCTCGAATTGAGGAAGAAGTTCATCCCAAATTCCGAGCGTTTCTGGATACAACCCAACCAATGCCGTTCCCATCAGCTGCTTGATTTTATAGTCCAAAACGACGGTCTCGGGCTCATTCAACCGTTCGGCTTCGTCGACCATGGTAGACGCAACTCTTAACGCGAGCTTTGATTGCTGCAAGTTTACGGCACAGGAAAATATGATTTCTGCCGCAGAAAAGTTACTTGGCTCTGTCTCGAAAACCCTTTCAGCAACGACTAGTGCCTCATCGTATTTTTCTAGGTCGTGCTTCAGCGATGCCGCGGTCAATCGATTTGAGTTAGGAACGTTATCAAACCGATCGAAGTACTCGTCAAAACACTTCTCTAATTCCTTGGTGTCGCCCAGGTTAGCCCACTTCTGCAAACAGAGCTCATGGGCAATCTGGGGCTCTTTAGCACGAAGCTTGTCGATTACTAAGTCCAGCTCGCCAAATTTTTTGGCCGCCAAGAGCTGATTGGCACGTTTAACTAAATCCATAAAAAAAGGGCCCTCGTAGGGCCCTTAGTATGTCAGAACGAGATTATTAACCCAAGAGGGATAGTACGTTCTGTGGTGCCGCGTTGGCCTGTGCCAGCATCGCCGTACCCGCCTGCTGCAGGATCTGAGCGCGAGCCAGTGCCGCCGCCTCAGACGCAAAGTCTGCGTCCTCGATACGCGACCTCGCAGCCGAAGTGTTCTCCGCAATGTTGGTCAGGTTATCAACCGTATGAACCATCCGGTTCTCGACCGCACCAAGATCGGCCCGGTACCTGGCCACTGTCTCAAGCGCGGCGTCCACTGTGGTGATCGCACTCGTTGCTGCTGAGCTGGTCGTAATATTTAGACCGGACACAGGACTCGTCGCATTTATTACATTCTCGGTTGGAGAGTTCTTGTCAAACGTAGTGTCGCCGACATTTTGCTCCCTGAGGCCATGCCCTTCAGCCTCACTTCCTTCACCGAGTTCGATAGTGATCCGGCTATTATCCTCTGCCGATAAGCGTATCGCCCCATAATATCCAGCACTGACGCCGTCACCTGCATCGAATGCAGTTACTGATGCTGTCCTTGAGACCACACTCAGAGTAATCGAGGCAGAACCTAAACCTGCAGAAGCAGAGAACTCTATCGTTGTGTTTGAGGTGAGGTAAACGAGGTTACCAAACGACGCGGTGTTGGTCTCGTCTGTAACCATTTCATCATAGATCAGGTTACGGAAACCTAGCACGACGTCGTTAATGCTGTGAGTCGAGAGCACCTCAAAGTCAAGTTGCTTCGCAGCAGCAGTCAACTGGGAACCAGTATTTTGCGCGCCGATATCGAGTCGAAGGATACGTCCAGCCGCAGCTAATGACGCACCAAATGTGACTGACTGAGCTGAATCCGCAAGATCGGTAGATCTTCGCGCGTCAGCCTGGCTTGTAACAGTCGACAGGTCGGCCACCGTGCGCTTGGTCTGCTTGATGTTTACGTTCTGGACACCTTCTCCCACGAGGGTCAGGTTCTGTCCGTTCACGGTAGCAGTCAGTCCATGTGCACTCGTCGCGTTGTTAATGCCCAACGCGAAATCAGTGAGGTTTGTACTGTATTCAACTAACTCACCATTAATCGAGACCGCATCCCCAGCAACGAAGACGGTATCGGACATGACGAAGGTCCGCTCAAAATACGCGGATGCAACAACTTTCGTTTCATCTGTGAAAGCATTGATAAGATCAAGCTTTCCCTGGAAGGACGAAGAAGCTGTCTCCATCGTTGAATCATAAATCTCAACGCCGTTAATGATGACATCGGCCACATTAGCGGTGGATTTGCTGAATACACCGGTCGACGAGAAAGCGCTCGCACCGAAAGCCGAACCAATAACTTGGTTAGTATTACCATCAGGATCTTCAATAGTGCGTTGGAAACCAAAAGCCTGAAGATCAGAATTGGCGCCAACGGTTGCATCATCCTTGTTACCAATGTCGATGCTGATCTCAGAAGAGTCGGTAGAGACTAACTTCAGGAAGCCGGCCGCGACTGTACCCGAGGCCCACGCAGCGGATCCGATACTCAGACCCGGAGAACTGCCCGCGTCGCCACCGATACCGT
>PBZS01000012.1 GCA_002730235.1 Gammaproteobacteria bacterium
CTAGTCAAGCACCCCCGATGCACTGGCTGTTATCTCTAGGCGGAATGATCGGGCTACTTTTTGCGCTGCAAGCGAAGCGTAATAGCGTATGGGCACTACCTCTTGTCTTTGCGTTCACTGGTTTCATGGGTTGGAGTCTTGGACCGATGATATCGTATTATCTCCAGTCTGCTGGCGGAGCGTCAGTGGTCGGAAATGCGTTACTAGGTACTGCGGCGGTGTTTCTGTCATTGTCCGCGTATGTGTTAACGACCAAAAAAGATTTCAGCTTTATGGGCGGGTTCTTATTCACGGGTCTGATCATCGCACTACTGGCATCCATCGGTTTGATATTCTTTCAAATGCCGGCGTTAAGTCTCGCGGTAAGCGCGATGCTGGTTTTACTCGCGGCTGGATACATCCTGTATGACACTAGCCGAATTATTCATGGTGGTGAGACAAATTATGTGATGGCAACAGTTGCGCTCTACGTTGATATCTACATGCTCTTCGCACACTTGCTCGCGCTATTGGGCGTATTTTCTGGGGACGAGTGAGATTACTTGCAGTCCTGCTGTCTGTAGGTCCTGACCAAGGGACTCTCCCACTCAGGGCACTAGAGACAATTGAGACCGCGTTGTCCGAAGGATGCGCGGTCTTTTGCTTTCTGTATGAAGACGGTGTCTTTCTCGCAAACGGGCGCCGCGACATTCCCCAAGGCGAAACAGATCCCGTCCGGCTGCTCCAAGCGCTCGGACGACACCAGAACTGTGACGTAGTTGCATGCATTACTGCGGCCGAACGCCGCGGGATTACCAAAGACAGTCTCATAATAAACGCCCGAATCGGTGGACTCGGCGAATGGACTGAAAAACTACAATCCGCTGATCGGGTGGTGCAGTTCCGATGAAATCAGTATCTCTTGTAATTCGATCAGGCCCCACTCAAGCGCTGGGTACCCGTGAGATGGTTGACATGGCTCTTGTCCTTGCGGCCTTCGAATGTCCAGTATCAGTCGTTCTGCAGGATGCTGGTGTTCTGTGGGCGACATTACCCGTAATGCCCGATAGTAGCGCTCTCGCACTCAGCGGTAAGCTCAAGAGTCTGCCACTGTATGACATCAAAACAATTCTTGTTGATCAAGAGAGTTGCAAATCTTGGGATTTTGAGCTCTCTGATCAATTTCCCGGATCGATGGCGAGTCGTAAGACCATCAAACGATGTCTCGATGGATCTGATGTAGTTCTGGAAGCATGATGATCCATCTAATTACTTCACAAGCCGCGCTCGCAGACGCACTCCATTGGATTGAACCGCATCACCTAGCAGTGATTGCAGGAGATGCGATCAATGCTCTGCATAAGTTCGAATACTGTCCGTGTGAGGTCGCAATTTTTTCGGGTGATGCGGCCCTTGTTCCAAGCAAAAACGTTAACGTTCTGACGATGGATCAGTGGGTCCAGAAACTGGAACAATCTCCTTGCAGAACCTGGAGTTAAGATGGCGCTTGAACTTGACGATAATGGCTACTTACAGAACCTTGAAGACTGGGACGAGGACGCCGCTCACCAACTGGCACAACTGGAATCCGTCCAGCTCACAAGAGAGCACTGGGAACTGATTGAACTAACGCGTAGATATTATGCGGAATTCGACTATGCGCCTGCGATGAGACCCCTCGTCAATTGGATAAAACTAGAAGCTGGGGCCGAAAAGGGAAACAGCATATACCTGCACAAGCTATTCCCTGTCAGTCCGGCCAGACAACTAGCACGCGTATCCGGTCTTCCAAAACCCACCAAGTGCTTGTATTAGGGTGTGAGTCGATCAGTCTTGATGTAGGGTCTGAGCACTTCGGGAATTGTAATAGAACCATCCTCATTCTGATAATTCTCAACAACAGCGATCAAACAACGACCAATGGCGACACCAGATCCGTTTAGAGTATGTACCAGTTCAGGTCTCCCATTCTCATTTCTAAAGCGTGCCTGCATCCGACGTGCCTGAAAGTCCAGGCAGTTCGAACACGAACTTATCTCTCGGAACTGATCCTGGCCAGGGAGCCATACCTCAAGATCGAAGGTTCTAGCAGCCGAGAAGCCAAGGTCACCACCGCACAAATCGACGACTCGGAAATGTAATCCCAAACCAGAGAGTACAGCCTCAGCATGACCCCTAAGTAACTCCAACGCATCCCAGCTAAGATCAGGATGCGTGATCCAAACCAGTTCAACTTTATCGAATTGATGTTGTCGAAACATTCCACGTACGTCGCGACCATAAGACCCAGCCTCTGCCCTGAAACATGGCGTATGTGCAACATACTGGAGCGGTAATTCGGCTTGGTCGACAATTCTGTCCCTGACGAGGTTGGTCAGAGGAACTTCCGCTGTCGGGATTAGATATCTCTCTCGACCACCACCATCATCAGGAGCGATACGGAACAAATCGTCCTTAAACTTTGGTAGTTGACCTGTCCCCTCGAGAATCTGTCCATCCACCAACAAGGGAACATAGGTTTCAGAGTATCCATGCTGTTCGGTATGCAGATCTAGCATGTACTGAATCAGTGCCCTATGAAGTTTCGCAAACCCACCATGGATCGTAACAAAGCGACTGCCCGATAGTTGTGCTGCTCGATCAAAATCGAGACCAGTGAATAGTTCACCGATTTCGATATGATCCCGAATAGCGAACTCAAAACTCGGCTTCTCACCAAACAACGACATTTCAACATTGTCGTTTTCATCAGATCCATCGGGGACACTCGAATCAGGAAGATTCGGTGTCTCCATCAATAACTGATCGAGGGCGCCCTGTACGGTCTGAAACTCGGTCTCAATGGCACCTAATTGATCGCCAATCTCCGCAATCTCGGTCTTCAACTGTTCGGCTTCAATTTTCTTACCTTCTTTCATCAAAAGACCAACAGATTTCGAACCTTCTTTACGCTTGTTCTGCAATGATTCTGTCTCTAGCTGCAAGGACTTTCTCTTAGTCTCAAATGCCTTATAGGACGTCACATCAAATTCCACACCCTTTCGCGCGAGCCGCGCCACGACACTCTCGAGATCATTTCGGAGAATTTTTGGGTCTAGCATGAAACTCTGTATTCCTTAAAAGCCAAGTAATCGAACAATCAACGACTAGATGAAAGAACCGGCCAAGCATAACAGAACGTCGGTCGCGATATAGACTGTCGGTTGGGTGAACCATCGTGTTCCGATCAGAAACTTCCATCGACATTTAAAACGATCTTGCTGGGGAAAAATACAAGTATACTTGTCGGTAGGCATCTAAGTACCGGAGCAATTACTTCCCAAAATCAACCGTCCATCGACACTATCAACGTTGTTCACCAAGCGCGTAAATGACATCCGCGTCATCGGGCGGTGTGAATTGGAATCGTTCGGGACTTGGTTGATCGTGCGTAACTGATATGAGTGTCACCAACGAGCGGTTCCCCAGAGCATCTTCAATCGATAAATCAACTAATCGATCTCCATCAAAGCGAAGTACGATCTGACGCGTCACCTCATCGGTAGCTAGTGGCACAAGCCGAAAGACAGAAATAGTATTTTTGCGTTCATCAGTTACCCGAAATCGCGAACCAAGCGTATCAGGTCCACCGGTCAATATCGCGGCAGGAGACGCCGTAATCGCGTCATCAATTGGACGTACCTGGACCTGGTACAAATCCTCGTCGAATATCCATAAAACCTCGTTATCCGCGACAATCACTTGTGAGAATGGTGGGTATGTTTTCCAGTAAAAAATCGAGGGGGACGCAATGGACAGCTCTCCAGTCATCTGGTTGATCGGGGCGCCCTTTTGATCCAAAGTACTTTGCTTGAATTCAGCGGAGAACGACTGGTACGGCTCCAGCAAACGGGTCAAATCCTCAATGGGTGACGCGACCAGAAGACATGACCAACAAACGCAAAGTAGACCAACTAGTTCCCGTATCATTGAGGCCCCGGTGCGAGTACTTCGCGTGAACCATTAGCACCCATCTCACTAACTACCCCCGCAGCCTCCATCGCCTCAATCATTCGGGCCGCTCGGTTATACCCAATCTTCAGCTTGCGCTGAACTGCAGAAATCGAAGCCCGCTTCGTGTCAATCACGAACGATACGGCGTCGTCATAAAGTGGATCAGCCTCATTATCGTCATCCTGAAGCGATCCTGAGACCTCACCATCACCTGAGGATTGTGCGTTCAGAATCGCCTCTTCATAAGCCGGCTGCCCCTGTAGTTTCCAAAAGTTCACCACGTTATGGACTTCATGATCATCTACAAATGCGCCATGCACACGCACTGGAATAGGCTTGCCTGCCGGTAAATAGAGCATGTCGCCATGACCAAGTAATTGCTCCGCTCCCCCCTGATCAAGCACGGTACGCGAATCGATCTTTGAGCTCACCTGGAAACTAATCCGGCTCGGGATATTAGCCTTAATCAAACCCGTAATCACATCAACAGACGGCCGCTGTGTCGCCAGTATCAAATGAATCCCGGCCGCTCGCGCTTTTTGTGCCAGACGCGCTATCAGTTGGTCCACTTTCTTACCGACGATCATCATCATGTCCGCAAATTCATCAATCACCACAACAATTAATGGCATTACTTTTAGATCAGGTGCGACCTCATTTGGATCAAATCCGGACGGAACGAAGGTCGGATCCGCGACAGGCTCGCCACGCTCTTCGTGTTCACGCACTTTTTGATTAAAGCCCTCAAGATTCCGAACACCAAGCGCTGACATCAATTTGTAACGGCGTTCCATTTCCCCAACACACCAGCGAAGTGCGTTAGCAGCGTCTTTCATGTCTGTGACCACAGGGGCTAGAAGGTGCGGAATTCCTTCATAAATAGACAACTCCAGCATCTTTGGATCAACGAGAATTAACCGTAAATCTTCAGGGCGCGCCTTGTAAAGCATGGAGAGCAACATGGCATTCACTCCGACGGACTTACCTGAACCCGTGGTGCCTGCCACCAAGAGATGCGGCATCTTCTGGAGATTGGCACACAATGATTGACCAGAAATGTCGTGCCCAAGGGCCAGAGACAGTGCGGATGAATCTTTTGTATAGGCTTCACTACCGAGAATCTGAGACAGACGGACCATTTCTCGGTATTGATTTGGTATCTCGACACCAACAGTACTCTTACCTGGTATCACCTCTACAACCCTGACACTGATCACCGCAAGACTACGCGCCAAGTCTTTCGCAAGGTTAGTGATCCGGGACACCTTGATACCTGGGGCTGGATCAATTTCAAAACGGGTCACTACCGGACCAGGATTGATAGCTATAATTTCAGCCTCTACGCCGAATTCACCAAGACGACGTACCAAGAGTTCGCCCATATCGGTTAATTCTTGCTGAGAAAATCCCTTATCGGAAGGTGGGTCGGCCAGATCAAGTAATGATAAATCAGGCAACTTTATCTGGCCAGTCGTCGATTTTCTTGGTTTTTTTATTTTACGCCTTGGCCTTGAGACAAGCTCATCATCCAACAGAGCTTGCGCTTCATTCGATGGTACTATCGTAACACTCCGATCCACCAAATTGGCTTCAGGATCAGCGCCGAGCCGTGGATTTTGGGCACCACTATCAATAGAATCTAAGCACGCTAGATCCAATCGTGGTCCATCACTAAAAACAGCTTCATCCGAGGGAATTTCGGGCATCAACCGTTCAGAACTGCTGGCACCACGTATTGCTCCAAGCCCCAGAAGTTCAGCCTCGATCTGCGCAACATCAGCTTCGGGCGGCCGCGGTGCAACCTTGATCAGGGTCCGGCGGACCATCTTGGGCAGAATTGTGTTATTAATCGGNGCAAGTATACGTCCCAATAACGATCTCTGGCTTTCAATATTCAACTGAGCGGGTTGNCTCTTACCGCTCAGAATAACCACCNCAGACCTCCCGATTTCAATGATAATGAAACCGACGCCAGCCAACACATCCGACCACTTCAGCGATAATACGACTGTTAAACCTACGAGGCTCAAAAGAAGACCACCTAAAGCAGTGCCAGTCACCCCAAAATCGACCACTAGTTCCTGATTCAATACCCCTCCAAGAATACCTCCGCCGGTTATGCCCATTGGTAACCATAACGAACTAGGGCCTAGGTGCAAGCCAAGTACGATACAAAATCCAATAAGCGAAAGTATCAATCCAAGAAATCTGGCTATCCAAATCCGTCCATCATGCGTTCCACGAACAACCCAGCACACTACAATAGTCGGTAGCCAACCGATCACGAAGGCGGCGTACCCGAACCAAGACAATAACCAATCGGAAACAAACGCACCGACTGGACCGATGGTGTTATGTACTTCAGTAACGGAACCACGGAAAGACCAACCCGGATCTTTCACATCAAAAGATATCAACGCTAAAAAGATAAAAATCGACAGCGCGATACCAAGGAGGCAGGTGACTTCACGGATTAAGCGTGTAAACCAGTGCTGTGCTATCAATTCGTTCAACCGAACTCCTTGGAGGATGGACTAATGACCTTTAATCTATACGCCTTTAACGACTTATCCGAAGTTTAACAGAGAAGGACAAATCAATCGTGCATCATCAACTTATCATTCTTGGTTCAGGTCCAGCCGGATGGACAGCAGCGGTGTACGCCGCTCGCGCAGGACTCTCGCCCGTGGTGATTACCGGAACTCAGGTCGGAGGCCAACTTACAACAACAACCGAGGTCGAAAACTGGCCTGGTGGCTTAACTGATCTACAAGGCCCTCAGTTGATGATGGATATGCAAGCGCACGCGGAACGTTTTGACACCGAAGTTATTAATGACCACATACAATCAGCCAACCTCAATCAAAGGCCATTCGAACTTGTTGGTGATCAGACAAACTACTACTGTGACGCTCTTGTTATTGCCACCGGAGCCAGCGCTCAGTACCTGGGACTCGATTCCGAAGAATCATTTAAAGGACGTGGTGTCTCTGCATGCGCGACCTGTGATGGTTTTTTCTATCGCGGACGCTCTGTCGCTGTTGTGGGTGGTGGTAACACAGCCGTTGAGGAAGCGCTGTACCTCGCCAACCTCGCTGACTCAGTTAAATTGATTCATCGCCGTGATACATTGAGAGCTGAAAAAATTCTGCAAGATCGACTGTTTGCAAAAGGAAATATTGAAGTCGTCTGGAACCACCAGCTTAATGAGGTATTAGGTAACGAAGCCGGAGTAACTGGACTACGTATCAAATCCACAAAAGATGATTCGCAAAAGCAGATCAATGTACATGGTGTGTTTATAGCAATCGGTCATAAACCAAATACTGATCTGTTTGCAGGTCAGCTTGACATGAATAATGGCTACCTAATCGTCCGCTCAGGCTTAGATGGATTTTCAACTGAGACATCTATTCCTGGTGTTTTTGCGGCGGGAGATGTCGCTGACCATATTTACCGTCAGGCAATCACTTCAGCGGGCTTCGGATGTATGGCAGCACTCGATGCGGAACGCTATCTCGACGAGTCCAGACACTGATACCCTGGATCCCCGAAGATATCTTGGATTTTCCAGATGTCACCGCGGCGCTTGATAATCCCAACGGACTATTATGTGCCGGGGGTGATCTGAGCCCTGAGCGACTGAAACTAGCATACTCACGCGGGATCTTTCCCTGGTTCTCAGATGGTGAGCCGATTTTGTGGTGGAGTCCAGACCCAAGACTAATTCTCGAACCAACTACCTTTCGAATCAGACGAAGTTTAAAACAATCAATCAAAAAACATGCCTTCGAAATCCGAACCAATACATGTTTTCAGGATCTCATACATCTCTGTGCATCAACGCGAGCAAAACATGAAGGCACATGGATTACTGATGCGATGATCAAGGCTTATCTAGCACTTCATCTAGACGGAACCGCCGTTTCTTTTGAGGTCTTTAGCGACAATCGGCTTGTAGGCGGTCTATACGGCGTCAAAATAGGCAGGGTATTTTTCGGTGAATCTATGGTTTCGCTGATTCCCGATGCCTCAAAAGCTGCTCTTGCTACACTTTGTCAGGAAGCTGACTTGCATCAAATTGAACTCATTGACTGCCAGATACCAACGTCGCATCTTAACTCACTCGGTGCTAGCCTAATAACCCGAGAAGAATTTATAGAAAGGATCACAATGCTGACGTCATGAGCAGTTTTGAAGCACTAAAGTTCTTTGCAACAGCACCGCATGCTTGTAGCTACCTTGAGAACAAAGAGGCTACGACTGTGTTTGTAGAGCCGAGCACTCACCTAAGCCCAGCTCAGATGGTCAATCTTGCAGAATCAGGTTTCCGCCGGTCCGGTCGATATATCTACCGACCACAGTGTGCAAATTGCGCAGCGTGTATCTCCGTTCGCGTGCCAGTCAGTTCATTCGAACCCAAAAGAAGACAAGTACGGACCTTCAAACGGAATCAAGATATCAGTTTTGCAGCCCAAGCTCCGATGCTTGATGAGGAACATTACTCACTTTACCAAAGATATATCGAAGCGCGGCACGCTGATGGTGACATGTATCCACCGTCCCCTTCACAGTACCAGTCATTTCTTGCTTCCAATCGAGAGCACGCTTTTTTTTTAGAAGCGAGGAAAGATAAAAAGTTGATCGCTGTAACACTATTTGATGAGATCCCCAGCAATGGCCTATCCGCGATTTATACCTTTTACGAGACAGATCCTAAATTTGACCACAGAAGTTTGGGCCGATTGATGGTATTGCAGCTCATCGAAATCGCCCGCGGCCTGGATCTACCATACCTGTATTTGGGCTATTGGATTCGCGACTCCAAAAAAATGGTCTACAAAACAGAATACCGTCCAATCGAGATGCTAATTAACAGTAAGTGGATTCGTGCGGATTAAGCGGGCATAATTCCGCCTTTCATTCCACTCAAAGGGAGCCAAATGGCCAAAGAAGATTCAATTGAAATGGAAGGTACGATCGTCGATACGCTGCCGAATACAATGTTCCGTGTGGAGCTCGACAATGGTCACGTTGTGACAGCTCATATCTCCGGGAAAATGCGTAAACACTACATCAGAATCTTAACAGGCGACCGAGTGACTGTAGAACTCACTCCCTACGACCTTTCAAAAGGCCGTATCACGTTCCGGGCACGCTGATATTTTCGATCCTACGTTCGAGGATTGACGGAAATTCAAGCCGTTGCTTTTGCCTTTATCTCGCGGGGTGTCATATCGAAAGAGAGTCCGTCCTCATCGTCGGTTGTTACAAATACGCTTCCCCCGCCTGCTAAATCACCGAACAAGATCGCATCGGCCAATGGCCGTTTGATGGATTCCTGAATCAAACGGGCCATCGGCCGCGCGCCCATGGTCTTATCATAACCGCGTTTCGCTAACCAACGCATCGCAGAGTCATCAAGTTCAATCGACACTTTTCGATCATCAAGCTGTGCCTGAAGCTCAGCGATAAACTTATGGACAACCTGCTCTATCACTTCTTCATTCAGAGCACCGAACTGTACGATCGCGTCAAGACGGTTCCTAAATTCTGGGCTAAAATAGCGCTTGATAGCTTCCATCGCGTCCGTCGTTTGATCTTGATCACTGAACCCGATACTCCGTTTCGCTAAACTCTCAGCCCCAGCGTTGGTCGTCATGATCAATACAACGTGACGAAAATCTGCTTTGCGGCCATTATTGTCAGTCAACGTACCGTGATCCATAACTTGAAGAAGCAAATTGAAAACGTCTGGATGCGCTTTTTCAACTTCATCAAGCAACAACACGCAATGCGGATTTTTGGTGATAGCTTCAGTTAATAAGCCGCCCTGATCAAAACCAACATAGCCCGGAGGCGCACCAATTAAACGACTAACGGTATGGCGCTCCATGTATTCAGACATATCAAAACGCACGAGCTCAATGCCGAGCGTTCTCGCCAACTGACGACTAACTTCGGTCTTGCCTACGCCGGTTGGCCCAGCGAAAAGAAAACAGCCGACTGGCTTTCCTTCCTGCTTTAATCCGGCACGCGAAAGTTTGATGGCTGAGCTCATCCTTTCGATGGCTATATCTTGGCCGAAGACGGTCAGTTTCAGATCACGTTCAAGATTCTCAAGCACTTCTGTATCGGACTTTGAGATTTGTTTTGGTGGAATGCGAGCAATATTCGCAACGACAGCTTCTACCTCAGTTACCCCAATCACTTTTTTACGACGGGACGGAGCCATTAATCTCTGCATTGCTCCCGCTTCATCGATGATATCGATCGCTTTATCGGGTAGGTGCCGATCGCTCATGTACTTCGCTGACAGCTCCACCGCCGAAGTCAACGACGCTTTTGTGTACCGCAATTCATGGTGTTTCTCAAAACGCGACTTGAGCCCCTTCAAGATTTTAATCGTATCTTCTATCGACGGCTCGAGCACATCTACTTTTTGGAAGCGGCGTGCTAGAGCACGATCTTTCTCGAAAATTCCACGGAATTCCTGAAATGTTGTTGAACCAATACACTTTAACTGTCCCGACGACAACAAGGGCTTCAAAATATTCGAGGCATCCATGACACCTCCAGAGGCGGCACCGGCACCGATGATGGTATGAATTTCATCTATAAATAGAATTGCGTGCTTCTCTTTTTCGATCTCAGCCAAAAGTGCTTTCAGACGCTTTTCAAAATCACCGCGGTACTTAGTACCCGCCAACAATGACCCCAGATCAAGTGAATAAACAACAGCGTCAGAGATAACATCAGGTACCTGGCCTTCTTCAATTCGGTAGGCCAATCCCTCAGCTATCGCAGTCTTGCCGACACCAGCCTCACCCACAAGAAGTGGATTATTTTTGCGCCTACGCGAAAGTGTCTGAATCACACGCGAGAGCTCTTCATCCCGACCAATCAGAGGATCAATCCGGCCTTTGTTAACCTCCTTATTCAAATTCGTACAATACCCATCCAGAGTCGAGGTCCGCTCTTCGCCGGTCGTGGCTTGATTGGTCTGAGCCTCCGATTCAGTGTCGCCTTCGGTTGCTTGCTCTTCACCT
>PBZS01000013.1 GCA_002730235.1 Gammaproteobacteria bacterium
GCCCGAATTATTCAGACAAGGAAGCGACCTGTATTTTGATCGTTACGACGGTCAGGCCGTCACTATTCAGGAATTTGTGGGAGCAATGGCCGACGTCTCAGGTCGGGATTTCCGTCAATTCATGCGTTGGTACGAACAACCAGGGACACCAAGGCTTCGGGTTCATATGTCTCACGGATCTGCAACGGGGAAGTTGACAATCCAATTCGATCAACAGGCACCTGTCATTGCGGAAACCGATTCTCATCAACCATACCTGATCCCTATTTCGTACCAGCTGATCGATCGTGAAACTGGTCAGGTAGTGATTCCCGAAACATTGTTCGAGCTATCAGAGATGAGCACGACTGTGACGCATGAGAACGTAACGGGCGTTCCAGTTATATCTTTACTCCGGGGGCTATCGGCGCCCGTTAAGTTGGAGATGACCCGGCCGGTCGCTGACTTGATTGCCTTGGCTCGATTCGATGATGATGGGGTTTCTCGCTGGGACGCGATTCAGGATCTTTACATCCAGTCCATCGGACGATTACTTAAAGATCCAACCTCACCTGTTGATCAGGCTCTGATCGATCTTGTTTGCGAGCTCATTCGCGATCCTCAGATGGTGCGAGATCCCGCGTGTCTTGCTGAAATGCTCGCACTGCCTCAGGACAATATACTCTGGGATGTGTTTCAACCAGCGGACCCTCAAGCGATCCTTAGCGCAAGAAAGCGCCTCCGGCAGGCCCTAGCTGACGGTGCGTCGAAGTATTGGAAAATTTTGTTTGAAACGATGATTCCCGATGGACCATACCAGCCGGAAGCGTCGGCGATTGGTCGTCGGTCACTTGCGGTTACGGCTCTGGCATATCTGGCAAAAATAGAACCGGTAGATACGATCCTCGAGGACCTTTTTAACAATGCTTCGAACCTAACAGAACGTTTTGCTGCGTACCGAATAGCGCGTTGCGACGCAGCGCCCGAACTATCTGACGCACTGAGCCAAAAATTTCTGGATGGCGCCGATACCGACGAAGTGCTTGATCTGTGGTTATCGACAGAGGCCACAAATGAACGCACGGCGACCATCGAGAGGGTTAGGGAATTAACAGAACACGAAAGGTTCGAGTGGACTAACCCAAACCGCGTGCGAGCGGTACTTGGTGCGTTTGCAAACCGGAATGTACAGGCTTTTTATTCCGCAGAGGGATATCGGATGCTTGCTGATTCGGTTTTAAAGCTTGATGCAATGAATCCCCAAATAGCAGCTCGTTTGGTTATGCCGTTGTGTCAATGGGCCCGGTTTGAGCCGAGTTATCAGGATAAGATAAAATCAGAGCTTCGCCGGATAATCGGTAGGAAGCTATCAAAAGATCTTTTTGAAATAGTCGGTAAATCAATTGATTAACCACTAAATTTGAATTTTTTAAAGAAGCGCTGCATAAAATGAGTCGTTTTCGCGCCCGAAGAAACTTGTGTTAAACCGACGAGTTTTTGAGTCGCGGTATCTTGGTGGTTATGCATAGCCGTTAGTTCAGAGGTTCGATAAACTGCGCCTCGGTCCGACAAGGAAGACATCGTGTACTCGTTATTTAAGTCAGCGCTTTTTCGAATTAATCCAGAAGCCGCGCATGATCTCACTATAAATTCGCTTCAAATTTTGGGTCATTGCCTAGGCGCTCTGAAGCCGATGCAAGGCCGTGTTTGTGAGGTCGCAGGATTACGTTTCGCAAACCCAATCGGGCTCGCAGCAGGTCTTGATAAGGATGCGCAGGCTGTGTCAGGGTTGTCACGTCTCGGATTTGGCCATGTGGAAGTCGGGACAGTTACGCCAAGAGCACAAGCCGGGAACCCAAAACCACGCGTGTTTCGTCTTGAGAAAGATACAGCACTAATCAATCGCTTGGGGTTCAATAATGCAGGTATTGATGCACTGGTGGCTCGACTGACAAACCAAAACTATCAAGGCGTAATCGGTGTCAACATTGGAAAGAATAAAGATACACCGAACAACGCGGCGTATCAGGACTATGTCACCTGTATTAAGAAGGCGGCACCTGTGGCTGACTATATCTCCGTGAATATTTCAAGCCCGAATACTCCGGGCCTACGTGATCTGGCTGGGGCCAATACGATTCTGGATGTTATTAAGCCGGTGCTCGAAGCGAGATCTGATCTAAAAAATCGGAAGGGTACATATTTGCCAGTGTTTGTGAAATTAGCCCCTGATTTTGGGGACGCTGATTTGAAGCAAGTTCTTGAGGTCTTGAAGGTAGCGAGCATCGACGCTGTAATTCTTACGAACACTACCGTATCTCGTGACGGGCTTCTCAGTCCTCGTTGCGAAGAGGTGGGTGGTTTATCTGGTGCGCCATTAGCTGTGCGGGCAGAGCATTGCTTAAAACTAGCTGCGACAACGCTTGAGGGATCGTTACCAATCATTTCTGTGGGAGGAGTGATGTCCGGTGAGGACGCCTGTCGACGGCTCGAGCTAGGAGCGTCTATGGTACAACTCTACACGGGACTTATTTACCGGGGCCCCGGTCTCGTTAAAGATGCAATTCGACAAACGCGATGTTAATTATGGACCTCAACCACACCCCTTGTGAGGGTGCGGCGTATTGGATCTCTATGAAGCGATTTGAGGGTCACAATGAATGCCTGATACGCCGGTTAGGCCATCCCAGGATGCGGCTCGACCGTCACGCCAACCCGAGAGCCAGGTGTCGCGGCCAAGGCCTGAAACAGCGGGACACATTTCCTTTGACTTCCCCCCTATCCCAGCACGGTAGCCGCGATTGTAGAAACGATCATTCAAGCTGCGTTTTATCGATTTCATCGTATGAGATCTCCTTGGAGCCGGCGTCTCCGACCGACTCCTTATCCGTGATTTCCCTGTGATTGCAAATGAACCACAATACAGAACATAGCACAGGTATTTTCGCCATAGGAACACTTCTCGCAACGGATGATCTAGTTGCTGATGAAATTGTGTCTCAGGGCCTGGAGATAAAGGGTCGTCAGTTGGGCTGGGTTACCGCTGAGGGCACGTTAGTTGACGCTTATCGGATGCTATTAACTACTCGCGTTGGTGATCGAGTGGTGTGGTTATTAGCCAGGGGAGAAGCACTTTTTGTCGACAAGTTTCGTGATTTGTTGCGGACAGTGGACTGGAACAACGCGCTCTATGCAGGTGGCGATGTTAGGGTGGACGTGACCGGAAAAATTGGTTGGATGAAAGACACCCGCTTTGCGGGTCAGTTGGTTATGGATGCCGTTCGTGATCAAGCGTCGCTGGCCAAACGGCCACGGCCGGAGTACGAGACCGATCAACCCGCAGTCCGTATCGCGGTCCGATTTGGCCGAGGCCAGGTGGATATCGGAGTCAATTTGAACCGTACGCCTCTGAATCAGCGTGGCTACCGTACCGAGGGTGGTGAGGCACCACTCCGTGAAACGGTAGCCCAGGTGATGCTGGCTCGTTTAAAGGTTGAAAAAGAGATGCCAGCAATAATTATCGATCCATGTTGTGGTTCTGGCACGATCCTTATAGAGGCCTGTATGAGGCTCCACCAAATCGCGCCACAACGTTACAGGTCACCTGATCAACTGTGCAGGTGGACTGGACTAGAAAGCGTCTCATGGACAGCGATTGTCGCTGAGGAGCGAACGAAAGAGAGTCAGAATAAGACTCGTTTCATTGGTTTTGATATCAAGCCTGATGCAGTGTTCCGTGCTCGTGCGAATATCGAACGAGCCGGTCTTACTGATCGGATTTCGGTCGAGGTTGGTGAGATCAAAGACTTCTCGCCGGAACAGGTTAATATCTCTAAAACTGATCAAGTGTGGATCTTGGCAAATCCTCCCTATGGAAACCGATTAGGGCGTGATGACGATTTGATCACTCTTTATCGACTATTAGGCGACCGTTGTAAGGCATTCCCTAATGCAAGTCTTGGTCTAGTTACATCGGAAAGAGGGTTGGTTCAGGCCCTCGGTTTACGGTCCAATAAAAAATGGGAAATGCAGGCAGGGAGGGTAAGGTTAAATATTGCTCGTTTCGAGCTGGGATTGAGTGCTGAAGAAATTAACAACCGGGATAACATCACCCCTCCTGAAGAGGTATTACCGCTGTTGAATAGATTATCAAAAAATTTAAAAAATAGGATTAAATTATTGAAAAATAACACTATTGATTGCTATAGGATTTACGATTCTGAACTTCCTGAATTCAACGTTGTCATTGATCGGTTCGCTGACTACTTACATATCCAGGAATACCGGCCGCCCAAAACCGTGGACCCAAAGAGTGCCAACCACCGCCGTCAATTGATCCGTCAGTGGGTACCCAAGCATCTAGGGATACCTGTGAAACAGGCCATCTATAAAGAACGATTCCAGCAATCAGGAAAGTCTCAATATGAAAAGCGCGCAAAGCCCTTGTGTATACACGTTCATGAGAACGGAATGCGTTTTGAGGTTAACTTAACAACTTACACCGACGTTGGATTATTCCTCGATCATCGGCCGTTAAGGCGTCTCTTGCTCGAGGCATGTCGTGGAAAGCGAGTCTTGAATTTATTTTGTTACACTGGCGCGCTCAGTGTGGCGGCCGCTAAGGGTTTAGCCCGCTCGGTTACAAGCGTTGATATGTCAAAAACGTATCTCACTTGGGCGCACCATAATTTCCAGAAAAATGGTTTGAATCCCAAACATTATCAGTTCGTTAGGGCGAACATCTTGGAATGGTTAGAGTCAGATCCCAGGCCTGAGTTCGATATGATATTGCTGGATCCGCCAACCTTCTCGAACACCAAAAGTACCGAAAAAACGCTCGATATCCAGAGGGATCATTTTGCTTTAATCGATGCGTGTGCTCGCTGGTTGGCGCCGCAAGGATATATTTACTTCTCGAATAATCTTAGAGGGTTTTCGCTTGATGAATTGGTTAACGAGCGCTACTTGGTAGAGGATCTGACACGCTCCAGTGTTGACGCTGATTTTGATCGTAAGCCCCCTCACGTGCTGTTTAAGCTCTCGCGGAAGTGATGAGGCGCACGAATAAGAAGTAACCGATCCAACAAAGGGTAAGGATCAGAACCGTGGGCATAAGGCCTAGCGGAAGCGTTAGGTCAGCCAGCCGCGCGCCACCAACGTAGGTCGCAGCAGCCCCAGCGGCACTAAGCGGGATTAGCCACAGATGAGACCCCCAACACCAGCGAAGTCCATGATGTAACGTGGTGGGAAAGATCCCCCACAACGCGACGAGCCAAAGCGGCATAAAAGTCGTCGAAAACTGCAAGACCCCCAGTGCGGTCAGTACTCCGTCCATCATCAGTCCTATCGCGGCATAGATTGGCAAATAGAGCCTCTCCCGAGCCGAGGCATACCTCATCAAATGAAATACAGCCCAAGCTATTGCGATAACGACATAGGAGTCACCACCGAGCACCAATAGGAACCAGAGCCCCTGAAACACGCCCAAATTTCGAATCGTGGGCCACATCAGGAAAGACGCAATTCTAAGACAGGCGGCTCCTGCCGCGCCTTTGGTTTCGCCAGAATTAATTGCGCGAGGCCCAGTTGTCGTTCATGGAATCCGCCCTCGCAGTAGGCCAAGTAAAACTCCCACATCCGACAAAAACGCTCGTCATAGCCTAACTTTAGAATCCGTTGTTTCTCGTCATTGAACCGCTTTCTCCACTCTGCGAGCGTTCTCGCGTAGTGGCTTGCGAAATCCTCGAAATGAAGCAGTCGGAGGTCAGACGCGCGACCTATCGAGCGCATAATGCTCCCAACGGAGGGAATAAACCCGCCAGGGAAAATATAACGCTTGATAAAGTCGACGCTCTTGACAGCCAAAAGATACCGCTGCTCGACAATCGTGATCGCTTGAATCAGAGCCAGCCCTTCGGGCTTAAGCCGGTTAGATAACGTGTTGATATAAGTGTCGAGGTAATGATGACCAACGGCCTCGATCATTTCGATCGAAACAAGTTTGTCATACTGCCCAGTCAGATCGCGGTAATCCTTTTTCAATACAGTCACACGATTGCTAAGGTTGTGCCTCTGGACCAATTCGACCGCATGATCATACTGTTCTTCAGATATCGTTGTCGTCGTCACTTGGCATCCATAATTCATTGCAGCGTGAATTGCGAATCCCCCCCAACCAGTGCCAATCTCAAGCACGTGGTCGGTTGGCTTGAGGTGTAGTTTTCGACAGATGTGGTCGAGCTTCTCTAGTGAGGCCTCATAGAGGTCTTTATCATCATCAGAGAACAACGCCGAGGAATACATTAGTGTTGGATCGAGGAAGGTCTCGAAGAGCTGGTTTCCGAGATCGTAATGCGCTTCGATATTGCGCTTAGAGCCTCGCACGGTATTTTTATTGAGCCAATGTACGGCCTGTAAAACGATATAGAAAAACCTTGTGAGACCGCTTTCCAACTGGTCGGTTAGGTGGCTGTTAGCGACAAAGAAACGGGTCACTTGATCCAGTGAGCTTGTTGTCCAATATCCAGCCATATAGGCCTCTCCAGACCCGACCGATCCACGAAATGCAACATCAGACCAGACCTGTGGGTCAAGTATACTAACGTGCGCGTCGGGCCCGGCTTCTGCCCCTTCAAATGAGAAGGTGTCTTCACCATCAGCAATCGTAAGCCGGCCGTAACGAACACATGCAAATGCTCGCAGAAGACCACGTCGGGCAAGTTTTTGAACGATCGTCAGATCCTTTGGCTCTCGGATTGGTAAAGACTTCATTCCTGTTGTTGTTTGGGTCATGTCCATCCTTAAGGGTGGGGGTGATAACGAAGCCCCTTACGCCACAACGCGAAGGCCTCACGGTAAATGCCACCAATCACGAGTAGTGACTGTGGCCAAATTCCAGTAAATAAAGGTTTAATAGACTGACCGTTAAACGGAGTTAATCTCAATGAGAGACCAGCTTCAAACATTAGTTCATCTGCCCCGTCATTCTGTAACCCAAGATAAATCGAGACATCAGATTCCTGAGGCCACCGAGCTTTCGTTACATAGCGCTGGCCCATCGGATTAAAAGGAGACACGTGAAACTCTTTATCAAACCAATAGGTATTGTTTTGGGCGATCTTTCTATATGGAATCACGTAACGATGGATCTCATTCCACGGCGTGTTCGACACCTCGTAAATTGCCGCGGCTGGTTCGCCCACCTTAGAATGCAGGAAGTACACCGACAATGGATTAAATCCGATTCCCAAAAAATGCGGATTCGTAAGCAATTTGACGGGACCTGATACGTCGGTATCGATTACGTCCGCCACAAACTCCCTCGCTTGATTACCGCTCGGCGTAACGTTATCACAGAGATGACGGTGGGTTTTGAAGCTAAGAATGCTGAGTCGATTGACAGCAAGCATGCTGTCTTGAAAATCAGACAGCCTGTCTAGGTCAAGTAAGACCATTGCGGTGCGATACTGAAACCGATGCTCTTTTGGCAGGAGCCTGGCGTGCCATGTCGATCCGTGACCGATAGCGTGAATAAACCCTGAAACTTCAGACATAGATACCCAGCGTTTTTTGCACAGCCGCAGCAGCTCGTTCACCCGAGACCACGCCGTCTTCGTGGAACCCGTTGCAACACCAGGCACCTGCAACAACAATCTTTGATCCTGAATTGATGTCCTCGATGCGAGATTGGACCTGCAGTGAATCCGGACCAAACTGTGGGTGTGCGTAGACCCAGTGGCCTAGGATCTTGTCGGAATCAATTTGACTGGTATTGTTGAGGGTCACGAAAAACTGATGTGGTCCGGCAAGATTTTGAAGTCGATTCATGTCGTAGGTGACAACCGCGCCAATGCCCTCGGGCTGTCTTTGGATTTGATAGTTCCAACTCGCCCATGCCCGCCTATTTTTGGGCATTTGCGTTTGGTCAGTGTGTAACACAACATCATTATTGGCGTATGGAATCCCTGCTAGAAGCCGCCTCAGTTCTGGCTCCCGATCATCGAGCATTGCCAGCGACTGATCGGTGTGTGAAGCGAGAACCACCGCATCGTAGAATTCGGTCCCGAGCTCAGTGGTGACAGCAATTCCTCGGTCAGTCGGTTTGACAGACCGGACCCGAGTTTTAAGACGGATACGGTCTCGAAACTCACGCGTGAGTGGCTCGATGTAGGTACTCGACCCGCCCGGAAGCGTATACCACTGTGGACGGTCAGTTACCGATAGGAGTCCGTGGTTCTTAAAGAAGCGAACGAAAAACAGCGCCGGCATCTGATTCACATCAGTCAGATCGGAAGACCAGATAGCGGCCGCCATCGGCAACAGGTAATGTGAGTAAAATAAATCAGTAAGGTTAAGTTTTGAAAGATATTGTCCGAGCGTTTTGGAGGGCTCAATCTGGCCGGCCTCAAGGTCCAGAATCGCCGTTTTATTAAAATGCATAATATCGAGCAGGAAACGATAATACCTGACCGAGAGCAGTCTATGCCGTTGCGCGAAGAGGGTCGAGAGATTTGTCCCCGCGTACTCAATACCTGTTGTTTCAGACATTACGCTGAAACTCATATCTGTGTCTTGATGTGACAGCCCAATTTCAGATAACAGGTTCAAGAACCGTGGATAGGTCCACTCGTTGAAGACGATAAATCCGGTGTCTACTGCGTAAGTGGTTCCATCGATTGAGACGTCTACTGTGTGGGTGTGCCCACCGGTCCAGTCATTTTGTTCAAACACGTCAATCTCAACATGCGGGTGTAACCGATAGGCCGCCGTCAGGCCAGAGATTCCAGAACCAACGATCGCTACTCGGGGCCGAGTTTGGCTGTTCATGACTTGAGTTCCTTGAACGCGTCGATGGCGCGCTGTCTCGATGACTTGAGATCAACAATGGGCGCCGGATATCGATCTGGAAGCGTAGCCGACCAGGGCGAATGGCGCTTTTTGATTGGGACCGAGGCGAGCTCGGGTATAAATCGAGTCACATACTCCGCGTCCGGATCGTGTGTTTCTCCTTGACTCACCGGATTAAATACCCGGAAGTAGGGGGCCGCGTCTGTCCCGGTTGAGGCGCTCCATTGCCAGCCACCATTGTTCGATCCTAAATCTGAATCCACAAGATATTTCATAAAATGAGCTTCACCGATCCGCCAGTCACAAAGTAAATTCTTGGTTAGGAACTGTGCGACGATCATGCGGACACGATTATGCATCCAACCCGTCGTCGCCAGTTCCCGCATGCCTGCGTCAACGATCGGTATACCAGTTCTGCCATTCTTCCAGGCCTCAATATCCAAAGGATTATTACGCCATCGTAAACGCTCAGTCTCTGGCCGGAATGCCTTATTTTTTGAAAGATCGGGAAACCCGACTAATAAGTGTTGGTAGAAGTCGCGCCATATTAATTCGTTAATCCATGAGAACGCGTGACTTGGGAATTCCGTTATGGGTCTGTTAAGTGTAACTTCCGCAGCCTGCACGCACTGCCGAGGCGACAATAACCCCCGGGCGAGCGCACCCGATAAACGACTAGTACCGAGTACCGATGGATTGTTTCGGTTCGCTTCGTAGTTTGTAAGCCGCTGGGTGACGAATTCATCGAGTAACGCACGGGCGTCGGACTCAGTTGTTGGAAAAAGAGACAGGTCTGAATCTGGCTGATCGCAGATGGGATCCCAGGCGCTTGGCTTTATCGATTCCCGACTATGGCCGGCAAAGTCGAATACCCCTGTCGCATGCTCTTGATAAATTGATAGCCACCGTCTCTTGAACGGACTGAAAACGGAGTAATATCTATTGTCTCCGGTCAGGACCGTGCCAGGCTGCATTAGGACGCGGTCAACATAGGTATGTACAGTGACATCAGGAAGACGCTCAACAATCTGATGATCTCTGATACGCTCATTCCACTGATATTCCTGATTTAGAAAAAGATCTGTGACAGATCGAGATTCACAATACCCCGCGACCCAGGTGACTTGCGCTTGGTAGCTATCAAGTCGAACGACCTCGAGAACAATACCGAGGGCCGCAAGTTGCTCGGACAGGTTTCGCAATAACTGCTCGGTGTAATAGAGGCGGTTTCGACCGTAATGGAAGTCTTTCCAATCTGAGTCAGCGGAGAGGAACACCGCAGAGATGGCCACGTCACACTGGCAATCCAGAGCGGCTGATAATGCGGCGTTATCGTTGACGCGGAGGTCATCCCGAAACCAAATCAGACGATGTTGCATATTTCTCCTCATTTGCTTCTTGCAAAAACAGTGACGCCATCGTCCAAGAGGCTGTGTATCTAAGTTTCCCCTAGCCTGTTGGCAAACGCAATGGACTCTGACACCCTGTCGTTCTGGTAAAGGATAAGCGTATGTTCTTCGGGCGTTTTTTAATCATGCTGAATTGCGGTTTGTATGCCGCGCTGGCGGTTTGGGCACTAGTTTTACCATTAAAACTGTTCGAGGCACTTTCGATCATGGCATCCACAAGGGCTGCCGAAATTGAGTTACAGGTATTAATCGCCGGTTCGTTTTTAGGATTCTGTTTCCTCGTAGGGGCCGGAATTGTTGATAAACGTAAAACAAAGCGCAGTTTGGTCGGTCTTTTTATCATCAATGCGTCTTGGTTTGGGATTCGCTGTGTCGCGCTACTCGATGGGCTGCCACAACAAAATTCGACATATATATATATGGGCTTTGAGTTCGCGATGCTATTGCTGTTGCTAGTCGCCTTGAGACTTTTGACCGGTGCGAGAGGACGTGCATTGTTTCGTCAAGAGGATGCAACGTTTTAGCGGTTTAATAGCCCCGCAGCCTCAATACCGCTGAGATAGGCGCCCTCGACGCGCCCGCCTGCGAGGTAGTCCCCAGCAACCCACAATCCGTCGTTGACCTCGAATACACCTTTTTGAGTCGTCAGGGTAGGGTCAGTAGGGCGTGCAAAGCGCCACCGATGCGCAATGACCGGGTTTGCTGATACCCCGAAGGTCGTCTCCAATGCTGAATTGATCTGCTTTTGCACGCTCACAGGTTCGTCTTCGCCGTGGTTGGTGGACCATACAGGTTTTGCATGAATGACCACATAGCTCGATTCTCGACCAGGTTTGCTGATTTCTGTTGAGATGAAATCGAAGATGTTATGGTCGCCTCCGAAAAGGGCGTCAAGCGGATTATTATGTTGATCTGTTAAAGGCGCCTCAATATCTGAAACCACAGTCCATGTCGGTTCCATGGTGAAACGGGACGCGATGTCTCGTACATCGAACGAGGAGAGTAGGCTAGTCATTTGAGTAACCGGCACAGTGACTAACACCTTGCTCGCGGTATACACCTCGCTATCCGTTAACTTCAGGTGAAATACATCGCCGTCATGATGAATTGTGGCGACTCGTAATTGCGTCGAGATAGTCAGAGATCGGGCCAAATAGTGGCCCATCGCATTCATGTAAGGAGCTCCTACAAAACGCTCTTGAGAGTCAGGTGAAGCCGTCGCGTAACCATTAAAAAAGGTGCCCATTCGAGGTCTCCAACACTTAACGAATCCTGCAGAGACAGCGTCACTTACGACTTTCTGAAAGAGCGGATCTCGGGCCGTAAAAAATTGTGCACCGATATCGACCCGCAGATTATTGATACGTTTTGATGCGAGCCGGCCGCCAGGTCCACGACTTTTTTCAAAAATCATGTAATTTTGAGTATTTAGCGCCCCTGCCGCAGCCAGCCCAGCGACCCCTGCGCCTACAATTGCCACTTCAATGTGTTTCATCTAATGCTCTTTTGTCCCAGTAGAATTTACAATGTTCGCCCCAATTGACCCGATAGATTATTACAGAGTATTCTCAAATCATGATAGATATTACGATTACAGAAAGCGCGCAAAACTACCTCACAGGGTTGCTTGAGAAACAAAATGTTGAGGGTATTGGGGTGAGGTTATTTGTTTCACAACCTGGCACGATATACGCAGAAACATGTTTAGCATACTGCCGCCCCGGTGAAGAGAAGCCCGACGACGGACGCTTTGAGTGTGATAAATTCATGGCGTACCTGGACCAGCAAAGTATACCCTACCTTGATGAGGCTGTGGTTGACTTCGTTGCAGATAAACTTGGTGGTCAATTGACTATTAAAGCACCCAAAGCGAAACAACCTGCCGTAGTTTTCGATGGGCCAGTAGAACAACAGATTGTTGAAGTCTTGGCCACCGAAATTAATCCGGGGCTTGCGTCGCACGGTGGCGAAGTTAGCCTCATTCGCTTGGAAGACGCGATCGCTATCTTGCAGTTCGGCGGCGGGTGCCAAGGATGCAGCGCCGTAGATATGACTCTAAAAGATGGCGTGGAAAAGACCTTGATGGGACTTATACCTGATCTGAAGGGGGTTAGGGATGTCACGGACCATAGCCTGCGAGAAAATGCCTATTACAAGTAATATAGTCTCGAAGGTAGCGTCGATCGACGTCATCGTCTCAGAAATTCATAATTTTTTGAGGGTGACGACTCCTGAGGCGTGGGTGTCCCACGCACTTGGTGACTTAGACACGTTATTGGTTGACCACGCCAATTGTGAATATAAGGCTGCAGCAACTGGTATGAGTTTAATCACCAAGTATCGTAGACAACCGCGCCTTCAGCGTCTGATGGCTCGATTGGTGCGAGAAGAGATGTTGCATTATGAGCAGGTCCTCGTGCTGATGGACCAGATGGGTGTGGATTATCGGCCACTTACCGCGTCTCGTTACGTTAAAACCTTAAGAGATGCTACTAGGTTAAATGAGAACGATCGTTTAGTTGACTTGTTAATAGTCGGAGCGATTATTGAGGCTCGATCCTGTGAACGATTCGCAGCATTATGGGCTCAACTCCCTGCAAGACTTGGCCGGTTCTATAAGACACTGCTTAGATCAGAGGGTCGGCACTATCAGGATTATCTCTCCCTTGCACACGAATTCGCTAATGAGTCGGACGTCGAGCAACGGCTTGACCATTTCTTGGGGATCGATCAAACGCTGATTGAGACAACTGACTACGAATTCCGCTTCCACTCGGGGGTGCCCGCGTGACGTGTCCATCGCTCGTTAACAGTAACCTTGTCTGGTGATAGCAGACACAAACTGACCGTGGTTCCGGCGTCGCTTGTATCCACGAATATGCCGGTACCGCTCATGTCCCAATCGGACGTCACACAGCGCAAACCGGATGGGTGGGTGTGAACCGCTGGGCGGTGTGTATGACCATGAATCAGCAATTGTGAGTCGAAACGTTGCAGCCACTGCTGGATTTCGGACTCAACCGCGTCGCAAATTGAATCAGCGCGATTTGCCTGGGTCTCACGCGATACTTGCCTTAGATTCTTTGCGATAGTTTGCCGTTCTGAGAGCGGCTTATTAAGA
This sequence comes from Gammaproteobacteria bacterium, assembly GCA_002730235.1. GTDB lineage: Bacteria > Pseudomonadota > Gammaproteobacteria > Pseudomonadales > Litorivicinaceae > HIMB30. The sequence continues at coordinate 13,357 of PBZS01000013.1, forward strand.
AAATTGTTGCCCCAATCGGTGCTCCGGACCTTCTTTCGGAATTTTTGATAATCGTGGTCACTCGTACAAAGCTCGTCACCATGAATGACGATTAGGTTGGGACCCGCAATTTTCTCGACTAACGAGATGCCTAACGATCGGAGGTAATCGCTCGTTATTAAAAAATCTCTGTTTCCATGAATGAACAGGGTGTCGCGACAATGACGCCCACAAAACTCTAAGAATTTGAAGTCCAATTCAGTAGCACCATCATCTCCCACCCACGTCTCAAAAATATCACCGGCAAGTATAAGCTGATCGCACGGACACTTAATTATCGCTTCCGTAACCGCGCGGTAACGTGAAGGCTCATCGGGATTTAGATGGAAATCGGAAACAATCAGTCGGCGCATTAAACAATCGATGCTTTTGTGATCATTACATCATCGACGGGAACGTCAGAATGACCAGCGCGGTGGGTTGTTTCCACTGCTTTAATTAAGTCAACCGTGTCCATTCCTTCATAGATTCGTCCAAATACGCAATATCCGAATCCATCTGATGTTTCCGAACGGAAATTCAAAAAATCGTTGTCTGTGACATTGATGAAAAATTGCGCAGTCGCAGAATGTGGGTCCATCGTACGTGCCATCGCGATTGTGCCACGATTATTGGCTAGTCCGTTAGATGCCTCGTTTTTGATTGGGTCACCTGTGTCTTTTTCAGCCATCCCTGGCTCAAACCCACCGCCTTGAATCATAAAACCGTCTATGACTCGATGAAAAATGGTTCCATCATAAAAGCCGTCTTTGACATATTGCTTAAAGTTAGCGGATGTCTCGGGGGCATCGGTCTCAAATAATTCTAAAGTGATGTTGCCAAGCGTTGTTTCAAATAGAATCACGGATTTCTCTCCTCATAACACAAGGCGGTACTATACCGGTTTCACTACAAGGAATAATGCGTGAGTTTGCAGATCTTCGACACACTAGCCAGAAAAAAGCGAAATTTTTCCCCACTGGAAGATGGTCAAATTGGCATCTATGTCTGCGGAATGACTGTTTATGACCGCTGTCATCTCGGTCACGGCCGGGTAATGGTCGCGTTTGATGCGATAGTTCGGTACCTCAGATTTCGTGGTTTCGAAGTGAACTATGTGCGCAACATTACAGATGTAGACGATAAGATATTTGAACGAGCGGCGGAACGAAAAGTTCCTTTTACCGAGTTAACTGCTGAAATGATTACAGCGATGCATCAGGATGAAAAATATCTCGGGTGTCAGATGCCTAATCTTGAGCCTCGGGCCACGGCCAACATCGATTCAATGATTAGGTTGATCTCGAGATTGATTGCGCAGGGTGCGGCTTACCGAGGATCCTCTGGCGACGTGTACTTTCGTGTACGTGCGTTCCCGAGTTATGGAAAACTTAATAATCGACGGCTTGAAGATATGATGGAGGGTGCTAGGGTTGCGGTCGCTGAGGACAAAGAAAATCCGGCAGATTTTGTCCTATGGAAGACAGCCAAACCTGGCGAAGAGTTTTGGGACTCTGAGTTTGGTGCGGGGCGACCTGGTTGGCATATTGAGTGCTCAGCGATGAGCATGGATGCACTGGGAGATACCTTCGATATTCATGGAGGAGGTCCCGATCTGAAGTTTCCACACCATGAAAATGAAATTGCGCAGTCTGAGGCGGCTACTGGATGCACCTTCGCAAGATATTGGATGCATGCCGGTGCGGTCAGAGTGAACGAAGAGAAGATGTCAAAATCTCTAAAAAATTTCGTAACTTTAGATGCGCTTTTTAAAAACTTTCATCCGGAGGTGGTTCGATTTTTTCTTCTGCAAAGTCATTACAGGAGCGCGATTTCATTTTCGGATGACGCGCTCGTGCAGGCCGAGACTGCCTATACTCGCCTGATTCAGGTTCTACCTGATGAAGCGACCACCCCGGATTCGGATACAATTTTTGAGTTTCAAGAACTGATGGATGATGATTTTAATACACCACGGGTGTTAGCGCTCTTGTTTGAACTGGCTTCGAAAAACACTGAAGAGGCCGCCTCGAGTATCCTAGCAATTGGCAGGGTTTTGGGTCTTTTTACCTCTGGAAAAATCAACTTTCTTTCAGAACAACAGGCATTAAAGGCTGTGAATAGTGAGCTGAGCGATACTGCCGTCAATGCGCTAGTAGACGCGCGTCAGAAAGCTCGAGCCGAACACGACTTTGCGGCTGCTGATAAAATTCGAGATGATCTGACTGCGCAGGGAATCGTTCTTGAGGATGGCGCTGGTGGGACGTCGTGGCACCGCAAATAAATCGAGTCGATGCAATGCTCTTCGCTGTCACCGTCCTGGCCTGGGGAACGACTTGGTACGTGATCCTGGGACAATTTGGGGTGGTTCATCCGATAGTGTCAGTTGGTTGGCGCTTTTTATTGGCATCGATCACTTTGCTTGGGATTTGTAGGTTCCGAGGAGAGCGTCTCGCGTTGAATCTTAACGAGCATCTTCTGTGTGCGATGCTTGGGTTGTTTTTATTTTGCCTAAACTACGGGTTGTTCTACACGGCAAGCTTGACGCTAACCACCGGCCTTATATCGGTAGTTTTTTCTACGATGATCTTCTGGAACGCGCTCGGGGCGCACTGGTTTTTGAAGCAACCATTGGATTATAGGGCACTCCTTGGAGGGGGAATCGGTGTCTTCGGGCTGATCATTTTGTTTCGTGTCGAATTACTTGAATTTTCGTGGGTGAGCAGCAGCTCGATCGCTATGCTACTTAGTTTGCTTGGCACACTGTCGGCCAGTCTTGGTAATTTAGTATCAGCGACATTACAAAACCGTGATCTAAACGTCTGGAATTCCACAGCGCTAGGCATGCTATACGGAACGGCTATCACTTTCATGTACGCTACGATCAACGGATATCCTATCCGATTCGATTTTAGCCCAATCTATGTAGCGTCCTTACTTTATTTAGTTTTCATCGGCTCGGTGGTGGCGTTTGGTTCGTATCTGACGTTAATTGGTCGTATTGGGCCAAGCAGAGCCGCTTATGCTACCGTTAGTTTTCCGATAGTCGCGATAATAGTCAGCGTTCTCTTTGAGGGATACGAACTTAGCTTGGCTGCCTTGTTCGCTTTTTGCCTTGTGGTGCTCGGAAATTGGCTAGCGCTTTCGAAGCCGCAAGCCCAAAAATCCCCTTGCAGACCCTAAATTGGATGACTATACTGCGGCTGTTTTGACGGGCATTACGGTGCCTAGCCAGGCATCCGGGGTATAGCGCAGCCTGGTAGCGCATCTGCTTTGGGAGCAGAGGGTCGTTGGTTCGAATCCAGCTGCCCCGACCAATACTGACCATGCGCCTGTAGCTCAACGGGATAGAGCAACGGCCTTCTAAGCCGTAGGTTGCAGGTTCGATTCCTGCCAGGCGTGCCACTAAATACAAGGGGTGCACGCCTACAGAGGGTTCTCAGTGTGGAACAAATTTTCGGAAGAAAATTCCACAGGAGGACATTATGGAAACACCGAAATGGGTCTACTGGCACTAGACAGTTTCGAAGCATAAATTTTATAATTCCCTTGCTCCGTAAGGGCCGTTAGGGGGAGGCGTTGCACCGCCGTTCGAGTTTTCTCGTGAACCCCTGACGTTATGTCCTAGATCCCTCTACTTACTATGATCCCTGTCTTGGATCAGTCATAAAGAGAGATCGTGATGATGAGAAGGTCGAAGTCCACCTAGAGGGGTAGGCCATAGCCATTACCTCAGATACTCCGGCTGCCTTCTCCAGCCATCAGGTCTTACCCTGACTCAGTTCCTTCATCCGACCATTTATTCCGGGTTGATTTTTTGATATCGTGCGCTTTCACACTGTGGGATGGTTGTGGAATTTTCTGCTAAAAACTCGCGTTTTTCGTTCCACATGAATCGGCTGTAAGCCACGGCTAGCAAGAGTTTGCGCGGTTGCAAATTTTAAACTTCTAAGCCGTAGGTTGCAGGTTCGATTCCTGCCAGGCGTGCCAGCCTGGCCTCTATGGTGGGTGTAGCTCAGTTGGTAGAGCCCCGGATTGTGATTCCGGTCGTCGTGGGTTCGAGTCCCATCATCCACCCCATCATTAAGGTATAATTTTAAATCATTTTTCGATATCTTCTAAGCAAACTTCGGTATCGTTTGCTGGGGGAAACTTGGGCCGAGTGATGCGTCAACTAATCTTTTTATTTTTGTTTCCGCTGTCGCTCGCAACTATGGCCGAGGAGCGTGAAATTCCGAAGGACTGTGAAATTCTAGAAGGCTGGGTCACAGTCTGGATTGATCAAATTCGACAAACACGTGAAGAAATCATCTACCTGAAAATAGATGGGAAAGAGCCAAGTTCAGAGCTCAACGCAAAATACGAATATATAAAATATGAGTCTGAACGTTTCTCGAATGCATTTGAAAAACGCTGCGATAATCAAGGATTTCAGGGGGAATAAGTTAGTGTTAATTGCTTAATAGACGATTGCGTTGGCTCTATAGTGCTCGGTGCTTTTCGACAGCTTCTTTTACTGGTACGGAGAGAACAGACAAAAAGTGAACCTCGGCAGTGAAAGCTGTAATTCAGTGTGTTACCCGAGTCATATTTGATTGATAATTTTTCGATAAAAAGTGTGAAATATTCTTGTCTTGCCTAAACTGTTCTCAGAAGACTGAGCTTGATATTTCAAGGTGGGTGAGTCAAAATTTCGTTCTTCTTAACGCGCTTTGCACTCCGTCGCGGATGTGGTGAAATTGGTAGACACGCCAGATTTAGGTTCTGGTGCCGAGAGGCGTGGGGGTTCAAGTCCCTCCATCCGCACCATCACTATACGGCTTAGACTGAAGGCAGTAATCTATCACGCTTATTTTCAAAGAAATTGAATAACCGAGGTTAGTTCATGCAGGTTGTCCTGGAATCCCCGAGCGCTCTGGAGCGCCAATTTACAATTACGATCCCAACCACGGATATTGAAATAGAATTTGAGGAAAAGCTGGCTGAAACAGCAAAACGCGTGCGTATCGATGGATTTCGTCCGGGTAAAGTGCCTACGAAAGTTATTCGGCAGCGTTATGGACAAGCGATACGTCAAGAAATCGCTTCTGACCTGATTGAAAAATCCTTGGGGCAGGCTTTAAGCGAGCACAACATTAAGCCGATCGGACAACCAAAGATAGATGACTTGCAGTTCGAAGAAGGCTCCGACTTTACTTTCAAAGCTACATTTGAAGTTTTTCCTGAGTTGGATCCAGCTCTGGTTGACGGGGATGATATTGAACAGATCAAGTGCAAGATCGGCGCGGCTGATGTCAAGGAGATGGTCGCAACATTACGAGAGCAACGTAAGGGTTGGAAGGAATCGGCACGGGCTGCTTCGAAGAATGGCGATCGTGTCACTATTGATTTTGAAGGGTCCCTAGAGGGTGAAGCCTTCGAAGGTGGAAATGGTAAAGATCATGCGCTTGTATTGGGCTCAGGTTCGATGGTTCCTGGATTTGAAGACGGGATCGTGGGGATGAAAAAGGGCGATGCCCGCGACGTTGAAGTAACGTTTCCAGAGGAATATCACGCTGAGAACCTAAAAGGAAAGACGGTGCTTTTCAAAATTGCAGTAACAAAACTGGAGCGGGGAGAACTTCCGACAGTTGACGAAGAGTTTATTAAGACATTTGGGGTTGAATCAGGCGACGAGAAAGATTTTAAAGAAGAGATTAAGGACCAGATGACACGTGAGCTGTCTATGAGTCTGAAAAACATGAATAAAACCAAGATTTTTGATGTGTTACTGGAAAAAAATTTGGACACGCCTGTCCCTGAGTCGGCAGTAAAGTCTGAGATCAACACTCTGAAACAACAGGCTGCCGAACGTTTCAGCGGAGGAAAGCAGTTTGATCCTAATCAGTTACCTGATGAATTGTTTAAAGAACAGGCCGAACGTCGTGTACGTCTTGGGATTTTGCTTGGAGCGACTGTTAAAAAACTTGAGCTTCAGGCTGACGCCGATCGGGTAAGAGCTCTGGTCGATGAAATGGCTACAGCATATGATGATCCAGAGCAGGTTGTGAATTTTTACTACTCAGATAACGAAAACATGAAGCAAATCGAAGCACTCGCAGTTGAAGAGCAAGTTGCTGCAAAGCTCCTTGAAAGTGCGAAAGCTAAGACCATTAATATGTCATACGCTGACGTCATGAAGAGTCGTCAAAGCTAGTAGGTTAGAGGTAATTTGATGACAGGCTTGGTCCCCATAGTCGTCGAGCAGAGCTCGCGCGGTGAACGTTCATACGATATTTATTCTAGACTCCTCAAGGAGCGCGTAATTTTTGTTGTAGGTCAGGTGGAAGATTACATGGCCAATCTGATCGTAGCCCAACTGCTGTTTCTTGAATCAGAGAATCCTGATAAAGATATCTATCTTTATATAAACTCGCCAGGAGGTTCTGTGACTGCGGGAATGGCTATCTATGACACGATGCAGTTTGTTAAGCCAGACGTTTCTACCTTATGTATTGGGCAGGCTGCGAGTATGGGCGCATTCTTGCTTGCTGGTGGCGCGAGCGAGAAAAGGTTTGCTCTACCTAACTCTCGAATGATGATTCATCAACCTTTGGGTGGATTTTCAGGCCAAGCATCCGATATTGATATTCATGCGAAGGAGATTTTGAAGATACGGGAAAAGTTAAACTCGAGGTTGGCGCGTCATACTGGCCAAACCATCAAGCAGATTGCGAAGGATACTGATCGTGATCGATTTATGGATGCCGGCGAAGCAAAAAAATATGGGTTGATTGATGACGTACTTGACCATCGTGTAGATACGTCCAAAGAGGCTTGATTTTCTAACTTTGACGGGGCACTGTTGATGCGAGAACGTGGGTATTTAGATGACTGATACAACAGGTAAAAATCCTGACAATAACGGCAAAGTTTTGTACTGTTCTTTTTGCGGTAAAAGTCAGCATGAAGTCCGTAAGTTGATTGCTGGACCAAGTGTCTTTATCTGCGACGAGTGTATCGACTTGTGTAATGACATCATTCAAGAAGAGATTCAAGAGTCTGACGACGTGGAGTCATCAGACGGGTTGCCTGTCCCTCAAGCCATTAAAACGACTTTAGATGATTATGTGATAGGACAAGAACGCGCAAAGCGCGTGTTAGCCGTAGCGGTTTACAATCATTACAAACGCCTTCGTTATGGTGAGCGTAACTCGCAGGACATAGAACTTGGTAAATCAAATATTCTTCTTATCGGTCCGACCGGATCTGGAAAGACACTCCTGGCGGAAACGCTAGCGCGATTGTTAAATGTGCCGTTCACGATGGCAGATGCAACGACGTTGACAGAAGCTGGTTACGTCGGCGAGGACGTTGAAAATATCATTCAAAAACTTCTCCAAAAATGTGATTACGATGTGGAGACTGCTCAACAGGGTATTGTATATATCGATGAGATCGATAAAATTTCTAGAAAATCAGATAATCCATCGATTACCCGTGATGTTTCGGGTGAGGGCGTTCAGCAAGCGCTCTTAAAGTTGATCGAAGGAACAGTTGCTTCCGTTCCACCGCAGGGGGGACGTAAACATCCTCAGCAAGAGTTCCTGCAAGTTGATACGTCTAATATTTTGTTTATCTGTGGAGGTGCTTTCGCTGGACTCGATAAAGTAATCCGAGACCGAAGTGAGAAAGGTGGAATTGGCTTTGGAGCAGAATTGCGGTCGAAAAGCCAGTCTAAATCGATTGGAGAAGCTTTTGCCGACGTGGAGCCTGAAGACTTGGTGAAGTACGGTCTCATTCCCGAGTTTGTAGGTCGTTTACCCGTAGTCGCGACTCTGACCGAACTTGACGAAGACGCGCTTATTCAGATCTTGTCAGAGCCAAAAAACGCGCTGGTTAAACAATACAAGGAATTGTTTGACATGGAAGGCGTAGAATTAGATATGCGACCCGAGGCTCTGCGGGCTGTCGCGAAAAAGGCGATGGAACGGAAGACGGGCGCTCGTGGTTTGCGTTCGATTCTTGAAAGCATTCTTTTACACCCCATGTTCGANATACCCTCTGAAAACNACGTAACTAAAATGGTTATCGATGAGGGCGTAGTGACNGGTGACAGTGAGCCGCTAAAATTGTATGCGAGCAAAACGGACAAAAAGCGCTCGGTNAATGCNGCCGAGTAAAATAGGAAGCNAAAAATGAGNANCCAGCAGCTGGACCTNCCACTNCTNCCGCTGAGGGATGTGGTTGTTTATCCCCACATGGTTCTTCCCTTGTTTGTAGGNCGTGAGAAGTCGATAAAGGCTCTCCAGAGTGCCATGGATGGGGGAAAAGAAATTCTTCTTGTTGCCCAAAAAATCGCAAGTGAAGACGAACCTCGTGCTGTTGAATTGTATGACGTTGGCACTGTTGCTTCGATCTTGCAGCTTTTAAAGCTTCCTGATGGGACCGTTAAAGTATTAATCGAAGGAGGACAGCGAGCGCGCATCTCAAAATTTGATCTTGATGGTGATCATTACCGAGCCGAAGCTCAAGTTATTGTCTCAGACCCCCTAAAAGAACATCATCAGGACGCGCTTTTACGTGTGTTGATGGATCAGTTCGATAAGTACGTAAAAGCATCCAAAAAAATTCCAGCCGAAGTTGTGGCATCGCTGCAGAGTATTGAGGAGCCTGGTCGACTCTGCGATACCATGGCGGCACATTTAACCCTACCCTTAAAGGAAAAGCAGGCTCTATTGGCTCACGACATTATCAAAGAGCGGCTGGAGTATCTGGTGGCTCTGATGGAGTCCGAGCTTGATTTAGTCCAGATCGAAAAGAGAATTCGTGGTCGCGTAAAAGAGCAAATGGAGAAAAGCCAACGCGAATACTACTTGAATGAGCAAATCAAAGCTATCCAGAAAGAAATGAATGACCTTGACGACACACCAAACGAAATTGACGCACTGCAGGGTCGTATTGATGGGTCTGGCCTGTCCAAAGAAGGCAAAGAAAAAGCAGAAAATGAGCTACAAAAATTAAAGTTGATGTCACCCATGTCAGCGGAAGCGACGGTGGTCAGAGCGTATTTAGACTGGTTACTAGGTTGCCCTTGGTCTAAACGCTCGCGAGTGCGCCATGATCTGGTCAAAGCTCGCGATATTTTAGAGGCGGATCATTATGGACTCGACGAAGTAAAAGAACGGATACTAGAATATTTGGCTGTTCAAATGCGCGTTAGAAAATCTAAGAGCCCCGTATTATGCCTCGTGGGGCCGCCAGGCGTAGGTAAGACGTCTTTGGGCGAATCTATTGCGCGAGCGACTAATCGGGAGTTTGTCCGCATGGCTCTAGGTGGGGTGCGGGATGAATCAGAGATTCGAGGTCACAGGCGAACTTACATCGGTTCAATGCCCGGAAAAATTATTCAAAAAATTTCGAAAGTCGGTGTTAAGAATCCGCTCTTTTTACTCGATGAGATTGATAAAATGGGAATGGATCACAGGGGAGATCCAGCATCAGCATTACTTGAGGTTTTGGATCCTGAGCAAAATCATACCTTCAACGATCATTATCTCGAGGTCGATTTTGATTTATCTGAGGTAATGTTTGTCTGCACGTCAAATTCCATGAATATGCCCGCACCGCTTTTGGATCGGATGGAAGTTATTCGTATACCTGGCTATACGGAACACGAAAAGCTAAACATCGCAAGAAGATACTTGGTTCCCAAACAGATTAAAAATAATGGTTTAGGACCGAAAGAGATTGATATTCCTGATCAGGCTCTGACGGATCTAATACGTTACTACACTAGGGAAGCTGGAGTTCGTGGCCTCGATCGTGAGGTCTCAAAACTGGCCCGGAAGGTAGTGCGTAAGCGGATTGAGGGCGGCCACAAAAAAGTTGGCGGTAATGATTCCGAAACTTTAGTGATTACACCCAATGTGCTTGAAGACTATTCGGGTGTCCGGAAGTTTAGTTATGGACTCAAGGAATCCGAAGATCGAATTGGTCAAGTCACCGGCCTCGCATGGACAAGTGTTGGTGGTGAATTACTGACTATAGAAGCGGTGGCAATGGCAGGTAAAGGTAAGCAGATCCGAACGGGATCTCTTGGGGATGTCATGCAGGAATCAATTCAAGCTGCCATGACAGTCGCCCGCAGCCGTGCAATTGCACTTGGAATTGATCCTAATTTCTATGAAAAAAAGGATCTGCACATTCATGTGCCGGAGGGAGCAACACCAAAGGACGGTCCGAGCGCGGGAATTGGCATGTGTACGGCTTTAGTCTCGGTACTTGCGGACGTTCCGGTCAAAGCAGATGTCGCGATGACTGGTGAAATCACTTTACGTGGCCAAGTTTTGCAGATCGGCGGATTGAAAGAGAAGTTATTGGCAGCACATCGGGGCGGCATCAGAGTCGTCATCATACCGGAGGAAAATGTACCAGATTTGAAAGAGATACCTGAAAACGTGAAAGTGGATTTGGAAATCAAATCCGTTTCGTGGATTGATCAGGTATTTGACATCGCATTGGCGTATATTCCAGAGCCATTTGTTATCCAGGACGGTGCTGCTGGTTCGGAAGCAGAACAAATAGTAGAAAAAAACACGCAAAGAGCTCATTAATCGGTTGTTTCGACCTCAAACGGTTGGTATAAATGGAGCAGCGCAAATCGAGCGGTTGCCTCAAATAAAAAATTAGAAGGGGCCACCTTTTACTAAAAAAACGATAGGGGTACTACGAGTGAATAAATCAGAACTAATCGATGCGATCGCTGCTGATGCAGGTTTGTCTAAAGCTGAAGCAGGTAAGGCACTAGATGCGACCTTGTCAGCAGTTACAGGTTCTTTACAAAAGGGTGATACCGTTTCTTTAGTGGGTTTCGGCACTTTTCAAGTCAAGTCCCGCGCTGCTCGCACGGGACGTAATCCTCAGACTGGTGCAACTATTCAAATAGCGGCCGCTAAAGTACCTGGGTTCAAGGCTGGTAAGGCGCTGAAAGACGCAGTCAATTGAACTAATACTCGTCTTTACGCAAAAGGGGCCCTTGGCCCCTTTTTTTAGTCTATAGGGTATAACGTAAAATGCTGCAAAATATTCGAGATAATTCAAGCGGAATCATTGCCAAAATAATTGTAGGCCTAATTGCCGCCGCCTTCGTGATCACAGGGGTAAATTTTTTCAATGGCGGTGATAGGGACGCAATCATGGCAGAGGTCGATGGTATCCCGATCACCGAGCGACGATTTTTAAATAAGCTCGAACGAGAGCGTCGGCAGTTGCTGAGTGTCTTAGGTGATTCTACTGCAATTGATGAAGATCTTTTGAGGCAAAGCGTTCTGAACGCGCTTATCGAAGAGGCAGCAGCCACAGGCTACTCTGAAAAGCTCGACTTTGGAGTAACTGATCAGCTGATTGACAAGCTCATCTTGGAGGTCCCGCAGTTTCACACCGATGGGAAATTTGATGTAACAACTTTTGACCGAGCACTTGGCCAGATGGGTATGTCGCGACTGAGTTTCCGAGAAGAACTGAAGCGTAACCTGATCGAATATCAGGTAAAAGGCGCGGTTGAAGCTTCAACTTTAGTAACACCCTCAGAAATAATGCGGCTCAACGCATTAGAAAACCAGAGACGCTCGGGGGAATTAGTTGTCATAAAGAGTGATCAATTCCTATCAAAAGTGAGCTTAGCCGAGGAAGATATTGCCGAGTTTTACGACGAAAACAAGAAGAGTTTTGTAACTGAGGAAGCCGTCGTCATCGAATATGTTTTGTTAGGGGCTGATGGCTTCAAAGATCAGGTGTTGGTCACTGATAAAGACCTTCGAGCCGCTTATGACGAAGAAGTCGAGCAGTCAGCGACCGAATCTGAGAGACGCGTCCGTCACATACTTGTGGGCGAAAGTGGGGAAGCATTAGAAAAAATCACAGATCTTAAAGCCCAAATACTTAACGGCGGGGATTTTGCTGAGCTAGCGAAACAATACTCGGATGATATCGCGAGTAAGGATGTTGGTGGAGATCTCGGCTTTGCTCCAAAAGGTACGTTCGCTCCTGAATT
>PBZS01000014.1 GCA_002730235.1 Gammaproteobacteria bacterium
TTCTACAAAGATTTGATGGCGCTTTGCTCAAAAACTATGCAAGCCATTGTGGATGCGCGCAAGCCAGTCATTGCCAAGGTAGATGGGATTGCCACCGCGGCCGGGTGTCAACTCGTCGCATCATGCGATTTAGCCTATGCATCGGAGCGCTCCAAATTCAGCACACCTGGTGTCCACATTGGACTATTCTGTTCGACTCCCATGGTGGCATTGTCGAGGAATGTAGCTACCAAACACGCAATGGAAATGTTGCTGACTGGTGATTTGTTGCCGGCGGATAATGCGGAACGGATCGGCCTAATCAACCGAAGTGTTCCAGCGTCCGAATTGGATCGAACGATCCAAGAAGTAGTTGAGAAAATCGCTAGCAAATCAGGCCATACGTTGAAGCTTGGCAAGCATGCATTTTATGAGCAGCAACCGATGAATCTTCAAGATGCCTACGCATTCGCATCCGAGGTGATGGTAACGAATTTGCTAGCGCAGGATGCGCGTGAGGGCATCAACGCGTTTCTTGAAAAACGAACACCACACTGGTAAGGAACTTACCGGCATGACCGTCAATCCTTATAATCAAGACTTAGACCCTAATCCCGCCAATTATCAACCACTCACACCACTTCTTTTTTTGGAACGGTCTGCACAACTGTATCCTAAACGCACGGCCATTCGTCATGGCCGCAGGAGTTTCACCTATCAGCAGTTTTATCGTCGATCTAAATGTTTGGCGGATGCCTTGCTAACCCAACATAATATTCAAAGCGGTAATACGGTATCCGTGCTTTTAGCAAATACGCCCCCGATGCTTGAGTGTCATTATGGTATTCCCATGACTGGCGCTGTTATTCATTCTATCAATACACGTCTTGATGCATCCGCTGTTGCATTTCAACTAGAACATGCTTTGTCGAAGCTATTAATTGTTGATACAGAATTTCTAGAGCTGGCTAATACCGCTCTGGATCTGCTCGACGCACCACCAAAAGTAGTTGTTTATTGTGACCCAGAAATTCACGATGATCCGTCCACCACTTGCGAGTATGAAGATTTGCTGACGAAAGGGAACCCATCCGCAACGTGGAGCATGCCACATTCTGAGTGGGATGCTATTTCAATTAATTACACATCGGGCACCACTGGGAACCCAAAAGGTGTGGTTTCACACCATCGAGGCGCCTATTTGCTCGCGCAGGGTAATATAGTCACTCTTGGGATGCATCAGTTTGATGTATACCTCTGGACCTTGCCAATGTTCCACTGCAATGGCTGGGGATTTCCCTGGAGTCTCTCTCTTATTGCAGGTGTCCATGTATGTTTACGCCAAGTACGTGCCGAGACAATTTTTGATGCAATCGCGAAGGAACGTGTGAATTACTTATGTGGCGCGCCTGCGGTAATGCGCATTTTAATTGAATCCCAGGCGAATCAGGGCGAACAATGGAAGCATCGAGTGACCTTTTGTACTGCAGCCGCTCCTCCGCCAGCACCAGTTTTACTTGGCATGCAACAACGTGGCTTCGAACTCATTCACCTCTATGGTCTAACAGAAACTTATGGTCCTGCGGTAGTAAATGAATGGAATCCTGAATGGGAGTCTCGCGATACCGAGTCACGCGTCGCACTCACAGCTCGACAGGGGGTACGTTATCATGCGCTAGAGCGCTTGGCTGTTCTGGACCCAACTACCCTAGACCCAGTGCCACATGACGGCCAAACTTTCGGTGAGGTCATGTTTCGCGGAAACATTGTGATGAAGGGATATTTTCGTAATCCAATTGCTACGCAAAAAGCTTTTCAAGATGGCTGGTTCCGTTCTGGAGATCTCGCCGTCGTGCACGCAGACGGATATCTACAGCTGAAAGATCGTGCCAAAGACATCATTATTTCTGGTGGTGAAAATATTTCATCGATTGAGATTGAAGAGATCCTATATCAGCACCCAAGCGTCCGCTTAGTTGCTGTCATCGCCGCTGAGGATGAACGCTGGGGCGAGGTACCTCATGCGTTCATTGAAACTCATCCTAACCATTCAATTACCTTATCTGAGGTTACATCTTGGTGCCTCGAAAGACTTGCAAGATTTAAAATCCCGAAAAAAGTCACCATCCAGAGCATCCCAGTAACTTCGACAGGCAAGATTAGGAAAGTAAGCCTTCGAGAGCAAATTAGGAACTTAAAAAAAGTCTAGACCGACTCCCTCTAATCTGAAAATGTTCATCCTCTAAGAGTTAGTTTCTCTACGACTGGATAAGAAAGGAAATCTAAGAATAAATGCCGAAAATTTTATTTCTGCCTTTACTGTACGCTAGCTCATTCTTTAGTTAGGGAAACGATATCTACGTGTTTATAACCACTTTTGGAATCGTACGACAAATACGACTATAGTCCCGCGAGAAACTCGTTAAACTGTATTCTCCTTTTACGCTACAGGGTAAGAGAAGAACAAACTACAGTTCGGTTGCATTGAGTTTCCCTCGGGATCACGAATGCTTTTGATACAAGAGGGTCCGCTATACTCGTTGAATAATCAGTGTCTAACCGCTTCGTCATCCAATTCTTCTTAAAAAAGATTTCTTGCTCTGGTTTTTGGTAGGTATCGTTGATTAACGGATAACCGGCATAAATTATGACAGCAGTGCAGGCTGGTTCATCGACAAGCTGCTGCTTCAAGGAGCAGAACAGCAAAGCGTTTCTTAGTATCACACCAATATTGCGTTACTTCCCAGTCTGCTTTCTCGGCAAGCTGTGAAAAGCTCTCAATCGTATATTTATGGGACGTTTCAGTGTGAAAGCTCTCACCTGCAGCTAGCGTGTAAGTCCGGCCGGAGATTTCAAACTTCTGATCAATGATAGCAACTAGGTGCATTTCGATCCTTGCAGGGTCGGTGAAATAGCGTGCTTGGTGAGCGAAGGCTCGTGGATCAATCTCGAGACCCAGTTCGCGGTTGATTCGCTTCAGAAGATTGCGATTGAATTCAGCCGTAACACCCTCCGGATCGTCGTAGGCAGAAATCAAAACCTCAGGCGATTTATCCAGATCAACGCCAATCAAAAAAGCAGCTTCATCACCAAAAACCTTATGGCAGTGCGTCAACAATGATAGCACCTCCGCTACCTCAAGATTGCCAACGGTTGAGCCTGGGAAGAAACCTAACCGGCTGCGATGCGGAGGCAACGACAGTGGTAATGAAAACATCGTTGTAAAGTCAGCAACTAATGCCATGACAGGCAAAGATGGTAGCTTTTTGGACAAGCTAGCAGCCGCTTGGAGCAGGTAATCGGCCGAAATATCGACAGGCACATAGCCCGCCGGCTGTTCAAGGGCTTCGAGTAGACGCAATGTCTTGCGGCTCGATCCACTGCCAAGTTCTATTACCAAGCGATCAGCGCCAATTACTTTCGAAATTTCTTCCAAATTGTCATCAAGTATTTTGATTTCAGTTCGTGCCAGGTAATAGCTTGGTAACTTTGTAATCTCTTCAAAAAGCTCCGAGCCACGTTGGTCATAAAACCAGATAGGTGAAATATGATGTCCGGGTCTTTCAAGTGCCTCGACAAGCGCTTCTCGCAGTGATTGAACATCGCTAGCCTTATCCGTTTTTGGATCGGTTGGGAACATGCAGAACTTTCCTCAAGGTTGAATCAGTTTTTGTACTGTTGGTGTTGCACGCAAGAGCAATGACCGACGAATGGTACGCGCCAGCGAATGAATGCCACGTTTTTCAGTGCGAAGACCACTATCGTTGCCGTAGGGCGTGTTTGAATGCTGAATAATGCGCTAAACCAAGTAAACTTTACTTGATCACTTCGAAAAGCTCTGACTGCAACAGCACACAACGAAACTCAGTGCAAAGAGCCTTTGACAGGTATTCAATCATTAGGCCAAAGCGCTTGTGAATTTCGCTGCTATCTTCACCAAGAATCGCGGTAAAGACAAGTTCTTTTCCGCTAGCGTGCAGCAGCAGAAAGACATTGAGTACAAATGCACAAAAAACGGTTTTCATCGAGGTTTTCTTAAAATTTAATTAACGTAATTAAAGCACAGGTACGAAACCTAGCGAAAATATCATTTCGCTTCGACGGGGAAATATTACGCATATTATTGTGTAAGTAACAGTTACGTGTGGCCCGAGAAGCACCGCACACCCGACGGCAAACTAAGGTTCGGAGTACTTGGCATAGAGATCCGTACGAAAGCGAGGATAGGGTTTAAAAAAACTAAAGGTCCATTGCCAAACATTATCCAATATTTGACGGCAAGCTAGGGCACTGTGATCTGCGGGCGAGAAGACCGGGAGGCCAAATGCAAACAACCCACTCGATACCCAAAAGTATTAACCAGTAATACGCCTTGTGATTAGTTGCCGTATGGATAACGCGTTTTATGTAGGCCGAGTGGTTGGCTCACGGTTTGCCAGCCCGCAGCCCTTTCGTATCTCTTGATCGGGTTAGTATCGACCGTTTTAGCTATTCTCGAGTTGCCGTCGACGAACGATGAGTCTGTTTGCAGGTAAAGCAAATCTGCTGTAATCAATCTTTTGCGGCCCAGCGAAGTGATCTTCGAGATCGGCTAGCATCTTATGATGTGCCGAAGTCGACAAGATGAATGATGCATAGAAGAATCCGGCTACTTCGCGCGCCAAAATATCAGGGGAAGAATCCATTTCGAAGATCACGGATTCGATGTCTATCTGCGCACCTTTGAACGCTTCAAAGGCAAGTTCCTTCAGATCTTTCGAGTTGCGAACACGCGGATCTCCCAAATCAACCTTCCCGTAATTAGGGTATTCGCGCTTGACCACATCGTAGATCATGTTATGTGTTTCCGCATAGCCAGGCGCAGTTGCAGGATCGCCGTCCACTATTGCTGCAAAAGTCCCATCCGGCTTGAGCACTCGACTAACTTCCCGCAGCACCTCAGGGACTTGATCCATCAACGTCAACGCCCAATGACATAAAACTACATCGAACGTCCCATCATCAAAATGATCGAGGTTCTGCGCGATGCCCTGATGTAGCTTGATCGCGGGGTCGGGATTACGTTTTCGCGCCAAGTCCAGCTCCTCGATGCTCATATCTACGCCATTCAATACCACCCTCGGACCACAACGTCGATGACAGATTTCCAGAAGGATACCGCTTCCACAAGCAAGATCCAAAACACGCCGGTGCCGCGCAGGATCGACGACCTCGGCAAGAAATTCGTAGCTGTTATGGCCCAATCTGTCCTGGCATCGAAACGCGCAGGATTCCGTGAAACCGGCGTGCTTCCTGTGGATGACCATCAGATGATCACGGAGATCAATGTAGCTTGGCTGTTCACCACGCTTAAGACTTTGCGTCCACATGGACTCGATATTCGTTCGCACGTTTACTCCTTACAGTTATTCTTCAAGTGGCATGAGGCGGGTTTCCGTGCATTAGACGGCTACCTCGATGCCGGCGGTTGTAGTCCCAGAACGAGACTTGGTAACATTACTACGAAACTAATGGCGCACACGAATACATAAATGGACAGCAATACGAATTGTGAATCCAAACTCAGTCCAGCATCTATTAGCAGTCCCATCAGTCCCGGCGCGATAGCCGTCGACAGCACAAGCAAAGCGACGACCAAGGATCTAATCGCACCCAGATGATCTGTGCCATAGAGTTCGGCCCACAATGCACCGACTACAACGGTGGCGGCGCCAGCCGACGCACCCATCAAGAGCATAAATGCGGGCGCTGCAAAAATGGCGTCGGTTGCAGCCAACAGTGCAAGACCTAAAGCCAGCGGTAAAAGGTAAAACCGCAAAAGGCGAGCAGCACCCGATCGGTCGACCATCCAGCCGGCTGCAAGCGAGGCAACGGTTGAGCTTATAGCGTAGAGTGGATAGCAGGATGCGAACGCTGCGAGCGTCCATGATTTCGTTTCAACGAGATGAACTTGATGAAACAGAACGCCTGTGATTATAAAAGGGGGGGCGAGAAGCCCAGGTAATAGCCCATAAAATCGTAGATCTCGGAGCACCTGCTCACGGGTCCAAGACAGCCGTCCCGACCCCTCCGCCCCAAAGATGTCGTTTCGAGGCCTATCAAGTCCACGTTCTCTCACAAGGTAAGCAAGCCACAACAACAAAGGTAACATAATGACGATCATGCCGACCGAGGCGCCCGTCCAAATCTCGCGCCAAGTGCAAAACGTTAGTAGAAATGCCGCCAGAACAGGCAGTAATGCCTCACCGACGGGAAACCCCAGAGTCGCAATGCTTAATGCACGGCCGCGCTCCGCCGCAAACCAGCACCCCATCGCCGTAATGGCGATATGACTCAACAGGCCCTGGCCGAACAGGCGAAGGCCAAAAATGCCCAGAATCAGAGTTATAAGGGAATCAACACCAGCAATTAGTAAAGCGCAACCGCTTAGACCCACCAAGGAAAAGGCGCTTAGCAGTGACAGATCGAAGCGGTCAGTCAATTTCCCAAGCCACAAAAAGGTCGCCGCACTTGCGAGTGTTGCAAATGTATAGAGAGTGCCAAAGCTTCCATGCGTAAGATTCAAGTCGGCACGAATATCCCCTGCAAACAGCGAGATAAAATAGGTTTGCCCGATGCTTGAACCGAACGATAATAAAAAGCCGAGCCCGAGCGCTGGTGCAGCGCGCCTCACGAAGGTGTTCCTAGTCATACGACGGAAACATACGGCTAGGCTTGAATCATGTTTTTGTACAACCACCTGAGGTTAATTAATTAGAGGAAAAACAGCGTGACATTCTGCTTAAATAGCCATCGGCCATTTTTCACGCAGGTTTCCAGATATGGGCCAGTCAAAGAGTTCGCTCGCATCATTTCTAGGTTTATCTTGTCATCAAAAAGGCAGCGTTGAAGGAAACCCTCCACTTGCCACCTCGCATCCTCGGGTGCACTATTTTCATAAGAAATCTGTTTCACATTAAAGCAGACACCCATTTTCTTAAGAGTTTTCTCAATCATCTCGGCACTCGAATACGGCGCGCCTAAGCCGCCTTTAAATCCGTCAAGGTAATGCCGATAAAAACGAAGATAGTGAGCACTTTCGCTGGCATGGGCAATAAAGCCGACCCCTCCGGTCATGGCATGAATGAAACGTTCAAGGGCGACCTCGAGTTCGCCCTCGGGCACGGCGTATAATGCGTGTGTCGCCCAGGCAATATCGAATTCGCCGCGCTTGCACATTAACTCCTGCAATGTCATCTCAAACTTCTTACCAGCCTGGAACGGGGGCGCGAGTGCCTCGCGAGCCTCTGTAAGCGAAAAAGCCGATGGATCGAGAAGCGAATACTCGATGGGTGATACGTTCGCACCCTGAACTGTTGCATATTGACAGAGTGCAGCTGGAAACTTACCGGAACCGCAAGCTACGTCAAGAAGCTTTAACTGTCTTCGACCGACTTCTGCTTGACGCGTCTCCAGCCAGTCCCTCCAATTGAACGCCTCAGCAAGGTATCTGTAGTCCACTGAGGCGAGGGCATAAAAATGATCCATCTCAGGTCGGTTTGTCTCGGTCCAATGCTCGCAGCTTCTCTGAAAAGTGTCCGACATTGGCTCAGTCCTCCAACGGCCAACAGACAGGGTTCATCTTACTCGCAGCAACCTCACCCGGGCTTACCCCTGGTATGAATTTCTTCCACTCTCCCGAAACCATGGTTGGCTGATCTACTACCCGTGCTCCATCAACGAAGTAGGTACTAGCCAGCACAACCCGACTCTGATTTGTAAGATTGGCGGCTGCTGTATGGAAACTCCGATTGTGATGGAAACTAACCTCCCCAATATTAAATGATCCGTTTTCGACAGCGACATTTTTGTGCTTGAACACTTCTGTAATGCGGCGATCATAACTGGTATCAAACTTGTTAAATTCGATATCCTTGACCAGTTCAAAAACACTTAGCGGTTTAGCAAAAGACAATGGACCCATGCCAACCGGAATCGGCTGGGCGGGCATCCACGCGGTGACAACGTGATCGGTTGCCAGAGGAAAGTGGTGATCGTCATAGTGCCATGGCGTGCGTCCACACCCTGGCTCCTTCGAAAGAATATTGTCGTGATAAAGGCGCACGCTTGGCACGCTAAGAAGGCCGGCGCAGATTTTACCAATGCGCGGGCTGAGAACGTATTCTCTCACAATCGGATTATCGAGCCATGCCATATCAAGGCTTAAGAAACGATCCCGCATACCGCCATCGAGCGAGGTGTTGTACGCCTCTTCCAAGAGCTTAATCAACTCGCGGCGCAAACGGATCACAGCACCCAGTGTAAGCACATTCGACAATTTGACGAAGCCATCGCGTTGAAAACTTGTTATGTGCTCCCGCGTCAGCTCGTAAGGTGTCCGCAGTTCTTCTACAATTGCGGCGTCGCTCGGCAGGTCTATCTCCGGCATCGGTTGAAGTTCGAACAATTCGCCCTTTTTTTCCGCACTGTTGTCGGCAAGGGTCACATACCAATCCCACCAAGCTTGATTATCCTGTTCCCAAGGCTGATTTACATCAGACTGGACAGCATTTTTACCCGTCAAAGTCCCATTTATCTGTACTGATTTATTTGTCACGTTAAGCTCCTGATCATGAGCAAGGTATCACTCCATCTTTTTCATTTGATATGCCCGAAACGCGATACCGACCAACATAAATTTCCTTTGACTCGCCGCTAAAGAGAGCTATCTTTTTTTTCCGGAGCAAGATCTGAANTCGGAATTTCCAGATCNTAAGTTTGCTGTGGCGAGCGACCCGGAGTCAAACACCATNATGANATNTTAACAACTATGCTTNGCTTCTGGAACAACTAACCGAGCGTAAATATCGCTGCNTTCANATCAAGAAATGCGGAGATATTTCATAGAGCGAGCGAATTGCCTGTTTCTTGAATCTCTCACCGGCACGCATCTGGAAATAGCAACAACGGATTCTAGTGAATGATATGAAACCAATTTGATCTCTCAGTTTTAAGCGATTTTCACATCTAGTCTTATCTCGATTGTCTATCACGCCCAATGTGGATGGGATATGTGGCTCAATTCTTATTCTGCGCTAACATAACACCAAGAGTGTGATTGGAGCGCCTGAATGCTCAAGCGTGTTCTCCTATTAAGCCATCGAATGGTAGACCAAGGATGGAGAAAGAATTTATTCCCGAGCCGCCGAGCAATACTACTTCAATGAGGCCAAATATAATCCTCAAATTTACTTGTCCGGCGATGTTCGATCTATTCAAATTTCCCAAAGAGAAAAGTGAATAGCAGGCTCAGTTTCTTTAATGTGTATCTTCGAGCCTTCAAGGAAATGGACGACCAAGAAATGGGATTCCTTTTAAACGAAGTCTACCGTTTCAGTATTGTGAGAAGCGCCACTGATGAATCATCAGGAGTGACACATTTGCTTGTTGACCCAACCACAGTCGCAAAAGTTCAAGTTTTCGAAACTCTCATCCTCTGGCGAGCCCTTTAACTTTTAAGGGACCAACAATCAAAACGCTTATCTTATGATTGATCTGAATAACAAGTTACTCGCCTCTGGTTCTACTGTCGCGATCACAGAATCGACTTAGGCGAGTTTTAAGGCGGACGCACAATAGACGATTTTATGGAAAAGTACACACAAGCATTCTCTGATCGCTTTCTGCGCTATCTTTAGGCTCCGGATTTCATAGCATTTTAGGATAAGCATCGACCTACTGCGATGTGTTGAACCAACTCCCAAGATTGAAATCATCCGAAAGAAACACAATTACTAAGCTATCCAAGATTTGCAGAGCAGGTGTTTGACGTGTTTGATTTTTTAGGAAATATCGTGAGTTTTATTTTGAGTCCCCCGCTCATTCTTCTGATTTTGGTAGCCGTCACGTTACGTATGGGTATTAAATTCGTGCCGCAAAATAGAGCTTTCGTAGTTGAACGGTTTGGGAAATACAGGACAAAACTCGATCCGGGACTCAATTTTATCATTCCGTTTATTGACTCTGTGTCCGCAGATCGGTCCCTTAAAGAACAAGCCGTCGATGTTCCGAGCCAAAGCGCAATAACGAAGGACAATATCTCATTAACCGTCGATGGTGTTTTATATTTCAGGGTAATTGATCCAGTAAAGGCGACCTACGGTGTCGATAATTTCGTTTTTGCAGTAACCCAGCTTGCTCAAACAACAATGAGGTCAGAGCTGGGAAAAATGGAACTGGATAAGACTTTTGAAGAACGAGACGCATTGAATTCCAGTATCGTGTCCATTATTAATGACGCCGCTACGCCTTGGGGCATTCAAGTCTTGCGTTACGAGATAAAGGATATTATTCCACCGCAATCGGTGATGGAAGCAATGGAAGCTCAGATGAAGGCAGAACGAGTAAAGCGAGCTCAAATTCTCGAATCAGAAGGTGATCGTCAGGCAGCTATTAACAGAGCGGAGGGAGCGAAACGCTCTGTGGTTTTGGCAGCCGAAGCTGATAAAGAAGAACAAATATTAAAAGCGCAAGGTGAGGCTAACGCGCTTGTAGCGGTTGCAGAAGCCCAGGCTGTTGCTTTGAAGACCGTAGGAGATACTGCCAAAACCGAGTCAGGACAGAAAGCTATTCAATTGGATTTAGCTACAAAAGCAATTCATGCCCGTGAAGCGATTGCTCGTGAATCTTCGCTCGTTTTGTTACCGGAAAATACAACAGAAGTAGCTTCGGTGGTTGCACAAGCGATGAGCGTGATTGAGGCCATACAACACAAAACGGCCGAAGCCAAAATTTCAAATTGACATGAACTCATTCTTTGATTTTCCGTTAGTGTATTTACCTGAAATTTTTTTCGCGATAGGAATAATCTTGTTATTGGTCGAAATCATATTTCTAGGGTTCAGTACTTTCGTATTATTTTTTTTAGGGATAGGTTGTGTCGCTACTTCATTACTTTTGTTTTTGGGCACGATTCCTTTAGCTGTTGATAAAGCATTACTCGCTACGAGTCTTATCTCGATAGGCTCTGCTATTGTTTTGTGGCGCTTTTTAAAACAGCTCACGAGCGAAAATAACGAAACACAAGTGGATGAGGGATTTGTAAACCATGAATTCACTCTATCTGAAACTATAAGCAGAGCATCCCCAGGCAGCTACCGATACTCTAGTGTCACTTGGCAAGTTGTACCATACAGAGACGTGGCGCTAGAGGCAGGTTTAAAAGTTGAGGTGGTGTCGGTTGAAGTTGGCAGGTTCTTCGTGCAGGAAAAGGCTTAGGAAAGATAG
>PBZS01000015.1 GCA_002730235.1 Gammaproteobacteria bacterium
ACGTGGCGCTAGAGGCAGGTTTAAAAGTTGAGGTGGTGTCGGTTGAAGTTGGCAGGTTCTTCGTGCAGGAAAAGGCTTAGGAAAGATAGGCCAGATGGATTGGAAGGCGTACCACTTCCTCAAGACTAGAAATCCAGATATGCCTTCGGCCATATTCGAGAGAGCAGCAATATCTTGCCCCCATCCCTGCTTAATGAATTTCTTGATGAACAAATCGTCACCGGAAAAGCCATCAAAGTCGTCTCTGGCCAGAAATTCCTTGATTTTGATTAATTCTTTACACATTCCATTTCTCCCTAAATCTGTCCCACAATGAGCATGAGATAGACTAAAACGATCTGATAAGGCTTAAGAAGAGATGACCAGCGGAATCTAGCTAAAGATTGGTTTTACTGGGATTATTTGGAGATCGTGAGAAATGGTGAAATAGATAGTTGGCGGAGAGAGGGGGATTCGAACCCCCGATACGGTCGCCCGCATACTCGCTTTCCAGGCGAGCCCTTTCAACCACTCAGGCACCTCTCCAAAGGCGTCGCACTATACAGGCTGAAAGTGTCCTTTTCCATAATCAAAGACGCTCTAAAAACGTTTCAGGGTCAACTTCGGGTGGTGATGGCATATCCCCTGCGGAACGACCCAGATAGATCATTGCGACAACTTGCTCGTTTTCATCAAGTTCCAACATTCTAGATACATCTTCGGAATATATCGCACTACCAGTGCGCCATATCGCTCCAAGGCCCAGCATATGCGCAGCCGTTACAATCAACTGCGCTGCACATCCCGCTGTAATCACCTGCTCTGTCTCAGGAATTTTTTCATGATTGCGCGGGCAAAAAATTACCGACAACAATGTTGGAGCGCGCAGTGCTTTATTCTTGGCCGCTTCAATCGCGTCTTCCGACGCATCTACCAACCCGCCATAAAGATAATCGCTCATTGCCTCACCAAGGCGAACGCGAGCCTCTCCCTCAAGCAGAATAAATCGATAAGGTTTCAGTCGGCCATGATCACAAGCCCTCAAACCTGCACGTAAAATGAGATCTAGCTCAAGGGAACTCACACCGGGTTCTATGACGCGCGGAACGGAAACCCGAGACAGCAAAGCTTCTATCGTAGACATTTTCTATCCTCTCATACAGTTTTGGTAAACTTAATGCCGAGCCAATCTCGGCGGCAAGAAATTAATTGGAGTCATCGACCTGACTGGATTTATATCTAAACCTCCACGTCGGACAAAACCCGCCCAAACAAGAAGTTCAGTTGGATTTAGGCAGCCAAGTAAGTCTTCATAAATTCGCTCGACGCATGCCTCGTGGAAGCCCGTATGATTTCTATAAGAGACGAGATACGCTAGTAATGACTCAGGGAACAGACGTTCCTGTGCTTTGTAATTTATGACCACTGTCGCCCAATCAGGCTGGCCAGTTACCGGACAGTTCGACCTAAAGAGATGACTGTATAATCGCTCTGCACCGGTTTGATTCGGATCGGTTTGTAAAATTAGCGAGTCAGGCTCGTAGACTGCCAAATCGACCGGTACCCCATCAATACATGTACCTTTAGGACTCTCGATCAAGAATCGGTTATCGTCGAGAGCGTAAAGCGAAAATCTAGGTCTCACACCCAACACCGTCTCTAAATCGTTAACAATCCGAGCGATGACAGCCGCCTCGCTTTCGATTTTTTCGTTGGCGAGACTATTTAGATAGAGTTTCAGAGATTTTGACTCACAGAGATTTGGACTGTTCGCGGGAACAACCAGCTGTCCAATTTGTATTACTGGTTTTCCCTGTAGATCAAGCCACGAAACCTCCCAACAATTCCAAAGATCGTGTCCCTCAAATTTTGAAGCATCAATACCCTCGACGTCTCTTGCAAGGGTGCGTGGGACGCCTACCAATACAGAGGGATCATAACATTTGGGTTGCTCCGAATTCCGCCCGAGCGGAAGTTGACTGCTGATACCTGCAAGAACGCCTGGTTTCATTAAGAGCGCACCCCTGCGCCATTAGCGAGTAACCGAACCGCTATAATGTAAGTAATGGCGGTCATCGACATTAGCATTCCATATGCCCAAATGAGAGAGATATCTGAAACACCCAGAATTCCGTATCGGAAAGCATTCACGACATAAAGAATTGGGTTGAGCTGTGCCACACCTGCCCAAAAATTAGGCAACAGATCTATACTGAAAAATACGCCCCCCAGGTATGTTAGGGGCGTCAGCACGAAGTGCGGCACGAGACTCACATCGTCAAAAGATTGAGCATACACGCCGTTGATAAAGCCCAAAATTGAAAACAAAACCGACGTCAAAATCATAACTGACACTACTGCGAACATATTGTGAACCGATAGTTTCGTGAAAAATGTTGATAGGACCGTCACAATGACGCCAATAAAGATCGCCCGGGCGACACCGCCAGTTACGTAGCCAAGCAGAATGGTCTGGTTTGAGATCGGAGACACCAGCATCTCCTCAATAAACCGGCCGAACTTAGCCCCGAAGAACGAGCTCGAGACATTCATGTAGGAGCTTGTGATAACACTCATCATGATAAGCCCCGGTACTATGTAGGCCATGTAGTCAAAACCGCCCATCTCACCAATCCGGCGACCAATCAAGCTCCCGAAGATTATGAAGTAGAGGGTCATGGTGATCGCTGGCGGGATCATAGTCTGCACCCATATCCGCGTGAAGCGACGTATTTCTGTACGCACAATTGTTTGATAAGCAACCCAATTCGGGTTTCCAAAATCCTTTTTCCTCACCTCATAATTCCCCAAACTCATGCCGATCCCTCAGAAGTCATCGACACGAATAACTCCTCAAGCCTGTTGGTCTTAGTCCGCATCGAGATGACTGATACGCCGTTAGCCGACAACGCCAAGAATACTTCGTTCAGTGATTGACCCCTGTCGATCTCGACCTCTAGGGTAGTCAGATCAACCAAGACACACTCATAGCCTTCTATCACCGGCGCTACTGACACAGGTTCCGCGAGATCACAGACAAAAGTCACCGTATTTAACGTGGCCAATAGATCCCGTGTGGACGAGTTCGCAATAATCTCTCCGTTATTGATAATCGATACATTTCGACACAAGGCCTCGGCTTCCTCTAGATAGTGCGTGGTCAAAATTATGGTTGTACCCTGCCCGTTTATCTCTGTCAGGAAATCCCACATCCCACGACGGAGCTCGATATCAACACCGGCTGTCGGTTCATCCAGAATCAATAAATCAGGCTGGTGTACTAAAGCCCGAGCGATGAGAAGTCTGCGTTTCATGCCTCCAGATAATGCACGCGATGGATCATGTCGCTTGTCCCACAGACCCAGTCTTCTTAAGTAATGCTCGATTCGAGGTATTGCTTCAAGGCGCGGAATACCATGATACCCAGCGGTATTAATCAGGATATTTTGAATGTTTTCGAATTGATTGAAATTAAATTCCTGAGGAACAACACCCAAACGACGCTTCGCCATTCCAAACTCGCTATCAATATCATATCCCATGACTTTGACCGACCCTGAAGATTTATTGACCAAAGAGGAAAGAATTCCGATGGTGGTACTCTTGCCGGCACCGTTAGGACCTAACAGTGCGAAGAAGTCACCCTTCTCAACCGTTAAATCAAGACCCTTCAACGCCTCAAAGCCGTTGTCGAAGATCTTCTTTAGACCACTAATTTCTAGTGCATATGACACAGCGTACTCATTTGTCAGGGACAACGATTAAGCGGACAAGGATACAGAGCATCAACGTTACTTACACCTCTAATGACACAACAGCCAACAACACAAATCGCCATCTTCCCAGAAATGACAAACCTGCGGCCGGTACGGGTTTACAATCTGATATGCAATTAAAAAACCCAGTACGATTATGACCACCAGAGCCACGCGACCCATTGCTCCAACCCCTGCACAGCGCCTTCTTATATTTGCTCCGAATCCAAGGACTCAAGTCCTGGAATAGAAAAACCCCGTCAACGACGAGGTCTTTCAGATTTGGAGCGGGAAACGAGACTCGAACTCGCGACCCCAACCTTGGCAAGGTTGTGCTCTACCAACTGAGCTATTCCCGCAAGTGGCGTCCCGTAGGGGATTCGAACCCCTGTTGCCGCCGTGAAAGGGCGGAGTCCTAGGCCTCTAGACGAACGGGACTGACCGAATTGCTTCTAAACCCTGGCCTAGTAGGGCATTACCGAAACAGGCGGGCATTATGCCAGCCGAGGCAGGAAAGACAAGTCCCTCGAAGAAATTTTTACCGCGTAATATAGGCTAGATTCTCAGAAAAAACCTAGCTGCTGCAGAAACGACAACTCCATGACGCTCAGCTAAGCGAGTACGATCTTTATCGTAGCCCCCACCGATAACGGTCGCACAAGGAATTCCCGCCTTCCGTATCCGAGAGATCACCCCATAATCCCTTTGATACAACCCATCGGTAGTAATGGATAATCGACCAAGTGCATCATCCATATGCACGTCACTACCTGCGTCATAGATCACAAAGTCAGGATGCCACCCTGCGATCAATGACTCGAGTGTTTCAAACACAAGGACCACATAATCATCATCAGTCATTCCATCAGGACAACTCACGTCCAGATCACTTTCCACCTTTCGGACGGGAAAGTTTTTCTCTGCATGAATTGAACAGGTAAAAGTTTGAGAATCATTGGCCAGAATCGATGCGGTACCATCTCCTTGGTGAACATCGCAATCAAAGATCAATACACGCGAGGCAAGGCCCTGATTTACCAAATATCTGGCAGAAACTGCGAGATCGTTATAAATACAAAAACCCGACCCATGATCAAAGTGCGCATGGTGGGTGCCACCAGCTAAGTGACTGGCGAGCCCATATGTTCTGGCGAGTTCGCAGGTCTTAATCGATCCCCCGAGCGCCAGAATCGTTCGATCACGTAACCCGGTACTCCATGGAAGACCTATCTCGCGAGCAACTTTTGGATCCAGAGTCCCTGACTGAAAATCACTTACGTATTGCGAGTCATGAGTCTGAAGTACTACGTCCAAGGAACAAGGCGTTGGCGAAAAGCACTGAGTCTGTGGAACGTTGTGATCAACCCACTCTTTGAGCAACCTAAACTTCGCCATCGGAAATCGATGTGATTCTGGGAATTCTGGGCTGTAGGCCGCATCCCACACGATTGGCAGTCGATTCACCGGCCGATACCAACATACTCCCAGCCCTGTGCCCTCAGCCGCTTTGGGTCATACTGGTTACGACCATCGAAAATTGATTTATTCTTCATAACCCGTTCCATAGTATCGAAATCAGGCTGTCTGAAGAGATTCCATTCTGTGACCAATATGAGTGCGTCGACATCGTTTACAGCATCATATTGATCATCGCAAAAAATAAGCTTACTTCCGATCCATTCTGCATCGAATTCACTTACGATTGATCCCATTGCCACCGGATCGTAAGCTTTGACAACAGCACCACGTAAAACAAGCTCTCGGATCACAACCACACTCGACGCCTCACGAACATCGTCGGTTCCGGGCTTGAAAGCCAGTCCCCACATACCAAACACCATTCCGTTCAGATCCTCGCCGAAAGACTCAATAATCCGCTCGACCAAACGATGCTTCTGCTTCTGATTACGATCATCAACGGCCTGAATTAGGATTGGAGAAAACTCAACCTCTCTCGCCATCCCAAGTATCGCTTTCACATCCTTTGGAAAACACGAGCCCCCGTAGCCACACCCGGGGAAGATAAAGTTGAACCCGATTCGAGAATCAGAACCAATCCCTTTACGCACATTTTCAACATCTACACCCAACCGCTCACATAGGTTAGCCATTTCGTTCATAAACGAAATTTTAGTTGCCAGCATCGCATTCGCTGCATACTTGGTCATTTCCGCATCACGCACACCCATAAATAGCAGCTTGTCACGGGTCCGACAGAAGGGCTCGTACAACTGACACAAAACATCACGCGCTCGATCGGATTCAGCGCCAATAACTACACGATCTGGGCGCATAAAGTCCTCAACCGCAGCACCTTCTTTCAAAAACTCAGGATTACTGACGACGTCAAACGGGATATCCACACCTCGAGTAGATTGTACCTTTGTGATCTCCACGTTTACTTTTTCAGCGGTACCCACGGGAACTGTCGATTTATCCACAATAACTAGATACTGGGTCATATATTTACCGAGTCCACGAGCTACTTCCAATACATAGGCAAGATCAGCCGACCCATCTTCACCGGGTGGTGTGCCTACAGCAATCATCACCACTTGAGTACCATCGAGCGACAGCTCTAAGTCATCAGAAAATTGAAGCGAACCGCGTTTGGTATTCCGTTTAATGATTTGCTCGAGGCCTGCCTCAAAAATCGGTACATCACCATTTTTTAGACGCGTTAATTTATCTTTATCGATATCCACGCACACCACGTGGTTACCCATTTCTGCAAAACAAGCACCTGTGACCAAACCCACATATCCAGTACCGACAATTGCTAATTTCATGACTGGTTAGGGTACGCTCTTGTAAAAATTTTCATAACAATGATTTGTAGCATCGACAAATCCATCAATAGAACCACAATCAAACCGCCTACCTTTGAATCGAAAGGCCAAAACACAACCCTCTTGCGCTTGTCTCTTTAGCGCGTCAGTGATCTGTAGTTCGCCATTTTTCCCCGGTGGTGTTTCTCGCAAAATATCAAAAATATCTGGGGTCAGTATGTAACGTCCGATGATGCCGAGGTTAGAAGGAGCCTCTTCTAGAGAAGGCTTTTCAATCATATCTGTTATTCGATACACGCCATCCTTCAGTGGTTCACCAGCTACCACACCGTACTGATGGATTTGGTCGTCAGGTACCTCTTCCACTGCGATCACTGAACAACGAAATTGGCGAAAAAGTTTGACCATCTGCGTCAAGACACCATCACCTTGTGTGATACATAAGTCATCCGCCAACACCACAGCGAAAGGTTCATCACCAATCAGAGTTTCACCAGTCAAAACTGCATGACCAAGACCCTGCATTTCTTTTTGTCGGGTGTAAGAAAATTCACAAACATCGATCAAATCACGCGTTGGTTGAATCAAATCCTCTTTACCCGTGCCCCTTATTTGATCCTCAAGCTCGTAGTTTTTATCAAAGTGATCCTCGATCGCACGCTTGCCGCGTCCGGTCACAAAACCAATCCGCATCAGTCCTGCATCAACAGCTTCTTTAACCGCATACTCAATCAGTGGCTTATTCACCACAGGTAACATTTCTTTGGGAGATGACTTTGTCGCAGGAAGGAATCTTGTTCCGTAACCCGCCACAGGAAATAGGCATTTATGAATCATTAGGCGCCCTAGGTTATAGCCTTAATCAGTCCGACTGGTTAAACATAACAGATTCGTAGTAACGATATTATGATTTTGGCCGTCCCGCGGGACAATCGAAGCCTTTATTGGTTGGTGAACAAAAATTAGACCACATTGGACTTTAGGAATAAATGTTCGACAGATTTGGAACTAGCGTAACAACGTACCTAAATACATATTCAACGAGGGGCCTTGTGAATGGATAAAAATGAATTTCTACCAGCTCCCTCTTTCTGGGGACGCAATGTCCTGAGGTGATGGTGACGGACGAAATGAGGTTTATCTAGCAGAGTGCGGCTTTTAAGCTATTTCAATAGACCTCTCGTCAGTCGGTCTATCAAAAGCTGATCAGCTAGCAAAGGCCGGGGGAGACCGATAAACACCGTCTGCGCAGACCTGGCCGATCATCCAATCAAGGCTCGTTCGCTCGACCTCATAGTCTCGATTTATCACCATATACAAGATCTATTTAGAACGATCAACCACTGACGCTGCGTATAACCGGTCTCAAAAAGGGTGGGCTCTTCAAATTAAGGCTTAAGATGAGCACTAGCGCCGCCGGGACACCGGCGGTGCTCGGACCACTGAGCTCCCCCTACGACATCAATGAACTACTAGAGTACCTCTCAGAACTTGAGGCGATCGACGCACTGACCGGTTTGTGTAACCTTGATGAGGGCGATCGTCATAAGGGACTTACTCGAATCGTCCGACTATTTCTGGAAAAACCGTAAAGCATAAGACGTCTTACGGACACCAATCATCACGCTACTATTTTTATGACAGCTCTCGAGACGCGTAAAAAAAATTTAAACCCCCCCGGTGAAGATTCCTTCTGCGCGCAACTATTCCCATCGAAACTCAGAATGGGTAACAACAAAGAACTTTGTAACCTGAACCCCGGACTCATCTAGGGCCTAAAATTATCCAGCTCAATGGCGAGATCGATGAACGAATGGAGATTCAAACTGACAGCACCGTCACTTCGATACGGCAAAATGATTCCTAAGACGACTGATCGTTCCGCGCCAAATGTATCCTGTCTACCAGTCCACCCTCAGGCTCAAACTCGGCTACAAGATGGCCGAGTGTCTCGAGGCTATTCTCTACATCCTCTAGATCGAGATGATGCTTGAGGACCTGCAGTTCAGGCTTAAGTGTTACCCACGGAACGAAGTATTCACTCGCCCTCATGATTTTCGGGTGAGCGGTCTGAGCTGCATTATCTCCTATCAACAGTTCCTCGTAGAGTTTCTCACCTGGGCGAAGACCTACAACCTGAATAGCAATATCACCATCCGGATTCCCCTCATCCCTTACGGTCAAACCAGAAAGTTGAATCATCCGTCTAGCAAGATCCAAAATTTTGACCGGCTGCCCCATATCCAAAACAAAAACATCGCCCGTTTTCGCCATCGCACCAGCCTGGATGACAAGTGCAGCCGCTTCAGGGATGGTCATAAAAAAACGGGTTACCTCTGGATGTGTCAAAGTAATCGGACCACCTGACGCAATCTGAGATTTAAATATAGGAATCACTGAACCAGAGGAAGCTAGCACATTACCGAAACGCACCATGGACAAACTGGTCGGTGATCCATTTTCGGCGTTCAATGCCTGAAGAATCATTTCTGCCAAACGTTTGGTTGCACCCATAACATTCGTGGGGCGCACTGCCTTGTCGGTGCTCACTAAAACAAAATCTTGAACTTCATTCTCAAGGGCCGCTTTTGTAACATTTAGGGTTCCAAAAACGTTGTTCCGCACCCCCTCAACCACATTATGCTCCACCAAGGGCACGTGTTTATACGCGGCTGTATGATAAATTGTTGCAGGTTTCCAAAGAGAAATAATAGTCCGAACACGATCGAAGTCTTGAACCGAACAAAGTAATGGGACCACTTTAGCCTGTGTGCTCCTCCCGGGAATTAAATTCATTCGTTCAATCTCACAGTGAATCGAATAAAGCGCAAATTCACTGATATCAATCAGTAAAAGAAGTTTAGGATCGAGCCTTGCGATTTGACGACTAAGTTCACTACCAATAGAGCCACCCGCGCCGGTAACTAGCACAGTCTTTCCAGTAATATTTTTTGATAAAAGCGTTGCATATGGCTCGACCGTCTCACGTCCGAGGAGATCATCAAGATCCAGTTCCTTAATATCACTAATTGACACTTTTCCATCAGCAATTTCTGAAAATGATGGCAGAGTTCTAACTGTTACCTCATATTTTGCGAGCACCTCAATGATCTGATTACGTCTCGCCCTACTGATCGATGGCATCGCTAGCAAAACATGGGATACAGCCCGTGAAGCGATCAATGAAGGCAGACTTTCCGGCGCTGAAATTTTCAACCCATTTAATATACGACCCTGCAGCCTCTCGTCATCATCAACGAATCCAATAACCTTAAGGTCGCGCCCACCCGATAGCCCATCAGCAAGCTGCATCCCGGCCGACCCTGCGCCATAAATCAGAGCACGCGAAACAGCATCTTTATCAATACGAGAGCGATAGGAACCACCCAACCAAAATCGCGCAAAAAGTCTTGAGCCTGAAAGCCAGAAAAATAGAACCAGTGGCTGAATTATTCCAATGGTTCTTGGAGTTCCGTCAACTCCTATAACTGTGATGATGGTCCCGTATATCAGCCCATACAAAATCATTGCTTTTGCAACCGCAAGAATTGCGGGCCACCCAGAATAGCGAAATATTGCACGATATAGACCAGTCATTGAAAAAACTGATACAGCAATTAAAAGCGAAATTAGAGCAGGCTTCATCAACCGTTCTATGTCTACGAACTCCGCTAACCTGAGATAGAACGCGATCCAGACGGATACCACGCAGAGACAAACATCGACAGAGATTGCAACTAGGCGCTTAATCCATCTTGGTAGATCTAAAACAGGAAGAGATGAGGCTCTAAAAAGATATCGCACTCGATCGATCACGAAGCAACCTCATAACATATCAAGAAATCAGGGCAGCCCTGCCGGCTATTTCAATGAAAGTAAAACGTACTAGCTACAACAACTTTGATAGTTCCTAAAATACATCGGAAATACTCTGATGTACCGTATTTGCTAAAAAAAATTGCCTCTTCGGTAATTAAACAATCAATATCAGACATATCTACTCCTTTTAGCTGGGCTGGACCGGTCATCCCCGGCCGTACAGCTAAAATTCCAGCTCTGTCTCTGGCCTTGATTAGATCCAGCTGAGTCGGAAGGCAGGGTCGAGGACCTACAAGACTCATGTCCCCAACCAAAACGTTAAGCATCTGAGGAAGTTCATCTACTTTGCTGCGACGAAGAAACCTGCCCCATGGATCGATAAAGCCTTCAGGAAGAAGATGGGTTGGCACCACTGGAGCATCGGACTTCATACTCCTGAACTTTATAATTCTAAAAGGACGACCACATTCACCAACACGCATTTGTATAAAAAAAATCCCTCCGAACCTCCATGCGTTTGTCAGACAGACGCATAAAAAAATCGGT
Organism: Gammaproteobacteria bacterium; assembly: GCA_002730235.1. GTDB lineage: Bacteria > Pseudomonadota > Gammaproteobacteria > Pseudomonadales > Litorivicinaceae > HIMB30. The sequence continues at coordinate 10,889 of PBZS01000015.1, forward strand.
AGGCTAGCCAAGATCCCCACCATTGACAGAAGAATATCATTGGTCCTCAGAAACAATTTATCTCTTCCTTAACAAGACATACATCAATCTGGTCACCGATTGACCTCCAAGTCTCACCGGAATTCTTACCAACAACGCCAAACCAAAATCTAATAAACTGATAAATCGCGTTGTATACAGATACCAAAAAAACTGGAAGTCATTCTTTAAGTACTGGAGGCCCCTTCGCCTATCCACCATATTCTTGCCAGCTCTTACAAAAACTAACTCCGATGAAAGATTAAAAATCAGAAACGAGGCTTTCATCATTCTTATCCATAAATCGTAATCTTCATAAGTCGGAAATTTTCTATAACCACCCACTGCTAATACTGCAGCTTTACGAAACATGACAGTCACGTGATTTACAGGATTCCTTCGGCGAGCCATCACCATCACATCCTTCGGCTCTTGAAATACCGACCGAGTACCTAGCGTTGACTGTTCATCAAACTCAATGATATTACTCCCGACAACACTGATTTCAGGATGATCCCGCAGAAAGTCTAACTGCTGTTCAAACCTCGTCCACACTGAAACATCATCAGCATCCATTCTCGCAACTAAATCATGTTCGCAATGCTTAAGACCGACGCTCAGAGCAACACCTAACCCCACATTGTCTTTTAAGTCCAGCACAGTACAAGGAACATCTCTTTCTCTCTTTAAAGATTCAACAAATCCTCTGACTTGATCAGAGACCGGACCATCAAGAACAATGACTAATTGATCTGGGACACGCGATTGACAGATCACCGATTCAATCGCAGACACCAATTGTTCCAAAGGATCATTTATATAAACGCTGATTAATACAGAAATCTTCAGACTATCCGCCACGCATGATCCTATCACGTAGGGATCTATAAACTTCGTCCCCAACTAATTTTTTAACAATATAAATACCAACATTTCGAGCTTGAATACTTAGTCTAAAACCAAGTGGCTGATTAAGATATTGTAGTAGAAGCGTATCACCAATATTGTTATATATATTATTCCTTTTAATATACTGTACTTTTAACGACCTATTAATACCGTTAGCCGACGTAAATACATATTTATAACCTACGTCGTAACATATTTTGACTAAAGCATTATTATGTTTCCCGAATGGGAAAGAAAAACTATCTATAATAACGTTGAAACGCTCTTCCAGCATTTGCTTGCTGGCCCGAATCTCATTTTTTGCACTGGATGTACTAATGGAAGTTAAATCAAGATGATTCAAAGAATGTGACCCAATTGTATGTCCGGATGCAACTAAATCTTCAATATCACTCTGACTCATAAAGCCTGGCATCCCAATTTTCTGGGGGATTATAAAAAAAAGACCAGAAACGTTATATTTCGATAGTACTGGCAGCGCGATTCGATAGCAGGACTCGAGTCCATCATCAAAGGTGAGCAATACCGACCGTTGAGCATCTCCAGATCGATACATGGATACCGGATCTGCAAGTGAAAAACACTCTTTCGTCGAAGCCTTAATTATTTTCTCTAACGTGGATGAGGATAAGGAATCATGATCACTATCTACACCGGTCAAAGGATCATAAAATCCGTGGAAGGTAAGAACATTTATCGTCACAGAAGCTCCTTTACTCTCATCAATAAATATCCAACAGATAATTGAGAAAAGAAACTACTACGAAAAACTATTTGACCACCAAAACTCCGCTTGAATTTATCAATTGATGGTATCCCGCCACCTCCAAGATCATATACCTTAACCCCATATCCCTTAAATTCCTGAATGGCTGACCATTGAAGCAAGGAGCTCGCTGCTAATTTATTTCCTTGAATTGTTGAGGTCCCTGCAATATAAAATGCCTCTGTCCTGTCGTATAGAAATAATGCAAACCCACAAATTTCACGGCCCTGTTGAGCGCATAGAAAAAGGTAACGTATGTTACTTTTAAAAATAGCACGATAAAATGACATCCTATGGGGTGGTCGCGATCTAGATTTGGCAAAAGTATTTTCAAGCATCGAATAAAAGATTAATAAATCACGTTCTGTTGGCTGATGGATTGTCTTGACCAATACATTATTTTTTTCTGCTTTTCTAATCATATTGCGAGCACGTTGGGACATATTTGCAAAGATTTGTTCAATGCTCGATGTAAGATCAATTAAGAATGTATATTTTTCAATTTTCTTGTATATCAGCCGAAGCAAAGGAGGAAGTATATGCGGTACAGACTCTCCAAAGGTAATCTCAGCAAAACCACCTTTCGAGCGCCAGAAAAGCTTCAGTAACAACTTGTTTAACGAGTCATTTGATAATGAAGCCTCAATCTCGCCACATGGAATAAAACCGCCTCGAAGGGGGCTCCCTATCAGCCGAAAAATAAAAAGATCTCGTTCCCAACATCGAAGTGTAATATTTTTCCCGTCGTCTTTGAAAGTGAGGTCCCTACGCCTGTACTTCAGGCAAGACTGCATCAACCTGCTCCAGCAGTCGGTATGGAAGAGAGAACACCTTGTGATCATTTGTGCCCGCCTTTTATCAATCCCAAGATTTTAATGATCCAATCTAAATCCGGCAGCTTCAAATCCTCATGAAGAGGGATACATACGAGGGACGACGCAAGAGCATTAGCTTTTGGGTAGCTCCCTGTATCGTTCCTAACGACCTCAGGGATATTAGGTCCCGGCCACCTGTAGGCCCCAATACCTCTCGCTCGCAGCCTCTCTACCATCGACGAGTCTTCACTTCTTATTACGAATGCCTGAGGGATATCATTGCTACATAGCTGGACAACCTCATATCCTAGGACTTCGGCGTGCCGAGTAAGCCTTAGATAACAGGTCCTCCTACGTCGCCTACACCTATGCAGGAAGACTTGATCAAAAAGCATGCTAATGACAGGCGCGCTAACCTTAAGGCTCCTGAGATTAATGTTTTGTCTGGATTCGAAAGTCCTGGATCGGAGGGCCAGTAGCCAATTTTTTATGGTAAATATACTAACGCCCGTATATTTAATTTGGAACAGTATCGAAACCAAAAAATTCTTTACCAAGAACAGAGTTATAAAAGGCATTAAATTCGATTTTTCGACACTAACTCCATTAAAAATTTCATACGCACCCAAACGGTGAACGGGCAACGATTTTGAAAAACTAAAAATCTTATTTCTCACTCTAGAATCATAATCCGCCGCGAGTAAACTCGAATGACAACGATCGATTATTATAGGGATGCCCTGCGCCTCGAAAATTCTAAAAATCTCGGAGGAACCACGGATTTCAAATCCGAAATATTCAACGAATAACACGGCATCTATCTTTTTCCTCTCTACAACTTGCATTAACGATACTACTTCTGGCCACAGCTGATTTCGGCCAGGCTCGATAAAAATAACCTTATATCCGGTACATTCCAGCGCAGATGTAACAGAATCACAAATGAATGATGGTATTAAAATAGAACTACCTTTCTGAATACCGAGATTTTGGAGCAGCTTGATAAGGGCAGTACTACCAGTTGAAAAGAATCTATATTTAGAACCTAGGTCCGTGGCACTAAAAGTCTTTAGATAGCGAAATTTAAATGCGGATTGCGAAGCTACATTTCTTACAAACATTTTTAAATTTTCATAAAAAGTAAGCGCTCACGAATAATACCCCCAGCGAACTTTAGGATACGCACAAAACGCCAGAATCTTATGTTTTTTGTGACCACTTTTACATACGTCTCGAAAACTCTATAAGCCGCAACCCTACTCGCAATCAGGGACCTACTACTTCCTGCTTCATGCACCCTCCATGCGCCAAGGGTTTTTCTCAAGAATGTGAAGTTTGCCCCAGCTTGCGCCAAACGAATCCAAAGATCATAGTCCTCAGCTGTATTTATTTGTACGTCTTCCCTAAATCCAGCGACATCGAGGAATCTTTTTTTACGNATCAATGTAGCCGATGTTGACAAACAATTACCGCGCAAAACCAAATTTTCAAAGGTACTGCGATTGNTGGGTCCGTAATGCACTACTCGTGATTNATAGTTAGGACCTGCCCANGTCTCAGAATGGCAAACGACATCTGCGGTTTCGTTGTTTAACACATCGACACAACTTTCCAATTTCTCAGGGGCCCAAGTATCGTCAGAGTCAAGGAAAGCTATGAATGGAGATCGCGCTAGACTTACACCAAAATTTCTTGATCGACCAATTACGCCATGGTTCCGAAACCTGTTATACCGAATCCTTGGGTCCGCAAACGACGATACAATTTCCGAAGTCGAGTCGATCGAAAAATTATCGACAACAATTAACTCCCAATCCAATAATGTTTGGGCCAGCACGGATTCTATAGCCTCCCGCAAAAAATGACCTTGATTAAAAGTTGGAATTATTACCGACACTAAAGGATTCACGGGAGGACGCCCTGATGCTTCCACTCCCAAACTTTAAGCAATAACGCCATTACTTCTTCTTCGATAGATCCTGAGTTACTGAAATTTAATTGCCTCAGTCGGTCATTTTTAAGTAAAAATTGGCTTGAACAAAGATCGTTTTTACCCTCGTTTTTAAGAAAAGTAAGTTTTGATCGCTGGCCAGTCAACTCATACCATTGCTCGACAAACAGACTTGCCAAATCTGCGACAGACGTAGAACTAGCCGAACACACATTAAATGTAAAATATTCCGGATTTTTTTTTAAATTTACTAAAAAATCTATCGCGTTCAGGAAATCTGACATAGGTAAGAAATCTCTACTGCTAGATTTCTCACTCTTGATGGTAAGTTTATTAGAGGAGGCTAATTGTAATGCGTAGTCATTTGCTATCAAATTCCACGCTTTGATTCGAGGTGTAGCAGGACACCCTATAACATTAGACAACCTCAGATTGAAATATTGGAGCCCTCTTTCCCGATATGCGGCTACTATTTTCTCACCATCAATCTTCATCTGGGCATAAGGATGATCATTGGAAGTTATCGATTCTTCATCATACGAACCTAAAAATCCCGAGGAGTAAACATGAACGCTCGAAAGAAAAAAAAATCTAGTAACGTTGGCTAGCTTACAAGCCTCGAGAAGAGGCCGTGTGTACCTATCATGAAAAGTAATAGCTGAAGTCTTTTGTGATAAACAGTCTGAGGCATTGGGACCAGCAGCGTGGATCACTGCACCTACCTGTTGGCAGATAGTCCCCAACTCACATCGATTTGTCCAATCGATTACCACAGGTGACTTGACGTTATTGCCCGTTACCGATTTATAGCTATCTGCACCCAACGCAATCACTTCGTGCCCAGCAGCCAAAAAATTATCTATTAACCTTCCACCTAGGAAGCCCGTAGAACCCGTCACCAAAACTTTCACGATTAGATACGGGAACCTCTCCAAGGAGGATCGTCACACCAAAGTTTTTCTAGCAGTTGTTGATCACGTTTTGTGTCCATACACTGCCAAAATCCACAATGTTGATACGCCATAAACTCTCCCATAGCCACAGCTCGCTCCAGTGGTTCTCTTTCAAGATATGTAGAATCATCATCAATCAAGCTTAGAAATTCGGGCTCAACAACGAAAAAACCACCATTAATCCATCCTTGATGCAATTGGGGCTTCTCTTCGAAGCTTGTTACCAATCCATCACGAATCTCCAACTCTCCAAATCTCGCCTGTGGTCTAACGGCTGTGACGGTAATCATTTTTTTGTGGTCATAATGAAACCCCAATAAATCAGGGATGTTTATGTCGCACAGTCCGTCTCCGTACGTAAGCATAAATGGCTCTTCACCAATTACCTGCCGAAGTCTCTTTATACGCCCACCGGTCATCGTTCCTTCGCCTGTATTGACCAAGCTAACATTCCAGTCAACTGCATCAACTGCCGAACCAAGTGAATTCAATTCGCCAGACCCTAGATCAACTGAGAAATCATCTGTAAGCGTCTTGTAGTTCAGAAAGTAGTTTTTGATTACATCAGCTTTGTAGCCCAATGCAAGGACAAAGTCCTTATGTCCAAAAGCGGCATATCGTTCCATGATGTGCCAGAGAATAGGCTTCCCGCCGATGGGAACCATTGGCTTAGGAATAGCATCCGTATACTCAGCAAGCCTAGTTCCAAGTCCGCCCGCTAAAATGATAACTTTCATAAATCACCCCAATTAAACTCTATATCATCTAAGTCCAATCGCTCTATTTCATTGGGATCATGCATAATATCAGCAATATTCATTACGAGGTTCAAATCAAAACCGATGCCTCTGAATCCAAACCAGATACCGGGTGGAACGGTGATGAGGCTATAGTTCTCTCTTCCAATAGACACATCGTGAAGTTTGCGCTTAGCGCCCTCGTCAAAAAATACAAACCTAACCATTCCTACGGGTACGACCAATCTCAAGGTCATTTGCGAATGCTTCTTCCACGCTTTAATGAAGCCACCTCTAATCTCTGAAAAATAAACTTCTCCAAACTTGTCAAGTTCATGCAAATTGGCGACCTTCAAAACATCACCACCAGGAACATCAATTTGCTCTAGTTTCTTAACCTCAATCAAAATATGTAGAGCCTGTTCAATTTACCCAAGATAACTTTTTACGAGTTGCTGTCTCTGTGTATGTTTGGATTTGCCACTCTGAAAAATTGCGCATTAAAGTCTTGGTCTCGTAGTAATTCTTGTACCAAGACATTGTGAACTCTAGGGTTTGTGCGATATCAAGCACTGGTTTCCAATCGAGAATACTGGTGGCCTTTTCACAATTCAAACGAAGTAACGTCGCTTCTTTGGCTGACTCGGTCTTTGCAATATCCCAAGAACTGACACCCCAGCATTCTCCAAGAGCCTCTACTAACTCAGAAACCTTCATATCTTGCTCTGTCGGAGGCCCAAAATTAAAAGACTCCCCTTGTAAATCACTCCGGCTCTGCAAGACTTGCGCTAACCGCATATATCCACTAAGAGGTTCTAACACGTGCTGCCACGGTCGAGTCGCTGAAGGATTTCGAATGGTAACACTTTTGTTTATCGCCCATTGCTTTACACAATCAGGTACGATGCGGTTTTCGCCCCAGTCGCCACCCCCTATAACATTCCCTGCCCTTGCTGATACGATCTTGACCCCACTATTATCGTCAAAAAAACACCTAATATGTGACGCTATCGCGAGCTCCGCACATGCTTTCGACGCACTGTAGGGGTCTTTCCCCCCCAATCGGTCATTTTCACGATATCCCCAAACCCACTCAACGTTTTCGTATACTTTATCACTCGTAATGAGCACCGCAGAGCATTCCCAATTGACTTGTTTCAGCGCCTCCAGAATATTCACAGTCCCATTAACATTCGTTGTCCAGGTGTCAAGAGGGTCGTCTAAAGATCTTTGGACAAAGGCCTGCGCTGCCAGATGAAATACGAATCTCGGTTTGGTTTTTTTTATAAATGCACTTACCGCACNTAAGTCTCTAATATCGGCTATCGACTCCATCTTACAGATGNCAGTACCGAGTAGNGCGAAATGACTAGGAGAACTGTCTGCTTCCAGNCCATAACCGAATACGTTAGCACCTAGAGTATTTAACCAAGCCACTAGCCAACTTCCCTTGAAACCTCTATGACCAAAAACAACCACGTTCTGATCTTGAAATACATTTCCGAACACTTAACCCGCCTAATATAAAATATTTTTCCAATTGATCGGTGGCGCTTGCTTTCACACATTAATCAGCGTCGATCACAAAACCAAATCGGCCAACTCAACCTTCTCAGCGGTGAGCGGCCAGAACCGATGGAGGTCCCCATGACCCGGGACGTTAACTATACTAAATCGGGATGTATCTGAGCACAAAAGTTCAATCGAAAGGCTAGTATAAGGAGAACAAAACAGCCACGAAAAGCCATGATCCTTTATCTGCTCTTTTGACGTTATATTCGGAAATACTTTGCTATCGACCACTTCCTTGTGTACCGGGTGTGGGAGATAGTGAACAACTCTTTCCGCATCAATTGTCGCTAATCCAATAGCCAGTTCGTCAAACACCAAATTATCACTACCGGTCAATACACTTATGCCATCATCTTGTTCATTTAACGCCCAATTAGTAATCAAATACCGAGACGCTTTGACGGGAAAAGAATTTAATGACTCATTGCCAAACCTATCAAGAAGCTTCTTTGAAATCAGATGAAATCGAATTCTCTCTTGGCTATAAGGGGCCCTACGCAAAAGATTAAGTGCGTCTCCGCTGAAACGGAAATCAAATACCCTCTGGTATGCGTGCTGATAAAAGCAAACGTCACACCTAGAATTTTTATTTAGCAGGGTATCGCAGAAAACCTTCTCCCAAGGCTGGCCCTCGTAGGTTAAAAATAGAGTATCCAGATTACCGCCTGAGTCTGCGATACGACTGAAAACTGATCGAAAAATGCTATTTGCTATACAGCATTTAAAAAAACTGAAAGAGTCTCTAGTGAATGAGGCAAGTAACCTCTGTGTACAAACGTGCTTCTCAAAATACGAGAGTTTTCGGGCTAGAAACAACAAAAAAATTGCTGACTTTACAGAGCTACAAAAAATTAAATAGAAGCTAAAAATTAAAGCTTTGAAATCAAAAAATCGCCAGAAATATATTTGATCTCGTAACGCTTCACTTTCCTCTATTAGACGCATTATTTTCAAATTGGGAAGTTCCAATAATGCAGTCGGTATTACTAATGTTTTATTTTTTACACTTCGATCGCCTATCGGTGTCCATTCTGACGTTCCGCCCCAATACCTTTGGAGAAGGTCAACAGTCGAATCTGACGAGTCTTTTGGGCTCCCATAGACCTGGAATAAGGCTCCTGTATTCGACAGATTGGGGGGTGATCTTTTATTCCATGTATTAAACCAAATAATCTGACTCATCCGCATGGCACCGCAGAGAACTTGAGTGATTTTTTGGTTAACTTTGGTGGATGGCCGGTCCGACTTCCCCGTTTTCTCCTTTTTTTTCAGGTCGCCCTTAAATCCTTCTATGGATTTATAATCGGTTTCTGTACCGTAGAGAGTGGCCGCACTATAATCAGCCAATAGGGGCGATCGTAAGAAAAACTGCGCCGATAAGTAGAGAATAAACCTATTTAAATTCTGACTTTTCAGGATATTCAGCTCTCTGAAATTACTGAAAAACCATTCTCGCTTAATCATTGGCCGGAAAAGTCCTCGATTCTGATCAATTAATACATCTATATGATCGGTAGCCTTCAACAAGCGGTCAGTAATTTGTGGCAAGAATATTTCCGCGATGGACGCAAGACTTATACGGATTATTTCGTGAGATTCATCGCTATCTTCGCAACCCTTCAATAGGTCCGCTGACAAAGACACGTCAGACAAGTGAAGATCAAATTGATCGGAATAGATAACCAGTCTTGAGACATGGCAAAAATTATTCTTTGTTGAACATTTCATTAAATCCTCTAAAAACCTCGCCCTTTCCGAAGATTATCTGCTTAATGCGTCGTAAAACTCGAAATAATCGTGTGTTGCGAAAAAGTTTCCTGTCATAATATCCGCGGAAATATTGGTTTAAACTGTAAGCGATATGCTTCTTGAAGAAAGATGATAGACCATACTTAAAACCCGTTTCCTGATCGAATTCTTTGAGTAAAACTTCAGCTTCCCTAAGTTTGTTAGTCTGATTAAACTCCATATCTAAAATAACACTTAGTATGTTTTTAGATTCAGCTTCAAGAGCGGCATAAACTCGATGATGACCATCAACAATCAAATATCTGTCTGGATCTTTATCGCGGCATAAAATGATCGGAGCTATTGGGTAACCTTCTCGAATATATGAGACAAGGTGTTCAATGAAATTACGGTTAGGTTTAAATTCTTTAAGCAAATCGTCATACCAATGTGATCCAATGGAATTCAAGGCAATGGTCTCAACACCCAGCCGAGAATAAGTATTTTCAGATTCGTTATCATTGAATTCCTCCACAATTCGGTCTGGATGGAACTCTCTTGCGTATTCGCTTTCCTTAAGATAAGAGGTTAACTCGTCGGAAGCAGTGTTGATACATTTAGCAAAAGCTGCGAAACGACTCCTGTCCATAGCGATTCTAAAATCGCGGTAATGAATATGAATTTCATCTGTTACAAATTCGTCCTGTAATTCAACCGCCATCTCACCATCGTAGTAAAAACTTTTGTTGGGTTTTGGTGAATTGGAGAGAAATCTTAGTTGTTGCGCCCGACCACCACCGACCATGATTGTGGTCGGATACTCCCTTTCACGGTAGTGTGGGTTGTTACTCAGAAACGTGCGAACGTCATCGGTAGATTTGTTGAGGATATCAACATATTCAAAATATTCATCAAGCGAAAATACTGTGCGATATTCACGATGATGGATATGTATATTTTCCGCGAGGTCAATAAACATTCTTGAGTGGTGTGTTTCACGCGATGGCAACTCAACTTTAGCCAACATTTTTTTTACAGATCCCAAGTTTACGCCTCCACTACTTAGTCGCGGTCATGATACGAATTGAGTCATCTAAAGTCTCAATTTTTTGCCCAATCATCCTCAAACGATCCAAATCCTCCTGTGTGTCTAGGGTGTAATGCTTCGATGAGATAAAAGAATTGCAGTTTTTGGGAACTGTGATTGTATTGAAAAGCTCGGGGCGCTGGTACATGTACAACGTGAGGTGTTCTCTGTGTTGATCAGATAAATCTGACCGTGTTTGAAGGAACGCGAGAGACTCTCTATCAAATACTTCAACGTCTAGACCAACGGGCATTATGCCCTTGGTCGTCACTAATAATCTTTCTTGTTTTTTCCGCTCTATGTGAAACTCTCTGACAGCCATTCTGACGATATTCCCATTAACGAACGGACAATCTGCGGTTACTCTTACAGCAATATCGATGTCGAAGTAATCCATCGCATTCGCGTAACGATCAATGAGGTCGAAGGAATTTCCTCGGAAGCATTGCACATTATAGTTGTGCGTCAACTCAGCAATCGGGTCATCAGTTTCCCGGTGAGTAGTGGCAACGATGATTTCATCACCAGATTCCGATTGTCGCAGCCGTTCCAACAAAAGACCGAGCGCTGGTCTTCCTGAGATATCCACCAATGCTTTGCCGGGTAACCGGCTAGAATCTAGGCGCGCGGCTATTATGATTGCCAAATTCATATTAACTTTGAACCGTTTTTAACCAATCAGAGACAGCAGTATTCGACGCTTGAAGGTACCTTGCACAGAAGGTTCGACGTGCGTCTTGTATGCTATCGCTCCACCACCAAGCCGCAATGTTGTCCATAGAGCTGTTGAGAAATGTACCAGCCTCCCTGCCATCATTTAATAAGACGCCCGCATCGCGCAGGAGCTGGAACGCATCTGCTGCATCATCCTCAATCGTGATTTCCGAGTCCCGCCAGAATAATACTGTAGGAATATTGCGATACAGCGCTTCCGCGTAAGTTGTGGACAAATTATTTGTGCAAAACACATCTGTCGAATCAAGAGCAGCCTGAAAATCATATTGATGATCATCGATCGTTAACTCGGGAAATCTCTCATTCAATTCGTCAATCTGTCCCCACCCAAACTGCCTTGGATTACCTCGGAATACACAAGACATCCGAAATTCAATGCGAAGCGTTTCGAAAAATTGATTCTGGGACATCAATCTTGTTCGGAATATTTCAAAATCGTCTTTCCCAATCCACCTAGGAAATCTTGGCATCTCAGAACCTGCAAACAAGATTTTATTTCCAGAATTATGAGCTTTTGTACGCGGTCTTGTTCCGCATAGTTTGAGGGAAGGAAGAGCCATAATTTCAGCCCTCAGACCGTTTAGGGCTGATACTACAGTCCAGCCCCATGTAATGTATACATCACGATCTAAAACTTCCCTCCTCAAGATCGGATGATTTTTTTGTAGCCCATAATTACCCCCATGCTGGACTCCAATCGATCGCCCTCCGGACTCGCAAACTTCAGCGGCTATAAACTTAAAACGCTCACGGTAGTACCAACTTGTGGATCCAATAACCCCTCGCATGGCTGGCATAGGTACGGAACCAATAGCGAACGATCTAAATGAATCATAGTGTTCTACAAAAACTGATGGAACAAAGTGATCAAATGCCACATCTATCAAATCAAAATCATCATAAGTTTGAGTTATCTCTTCGCCAAAGAAACGGGGAGTTGTGGCCTTAAATCCCATATATGAGCGGTCGGTAATAAAGTCAGGCACCCAGCGAAAGTTCGAAGCCCACCACAATTTAAAATCGATTTTCTTATTCTCGGGTACTTCGGATGCCAATAAAAGATCTTCCCGGATCTTAGATGAGATAAATAAAATGAATTTAGAAAGTATTACCCGAAAAAAAGTAATGAAACTTTCGCGCACAATCTTGGAGGAATCGTCACTTGATGAATCGAAAGAGACATCACGATGAACGAATTTGTCACGGTAACGTGATTTTACAATAAACGAAAAAAGTACCTGGATAAAGAAGTCATGTTTGGAGGCCGTGATTGCATCAAGAGTTGTTTGAAACTGGGGCCATTGGGCTCGGGATATCGCCTGCACCAACACAGTTTCACTGCCGATACGCCCGATGGCAAACTGAAGTATACGGTCAAATAGAATCGTCTGATGGACGAATTGATGAACCCAAGGTCCAAGTAGTATCCTCCAGTATCTGACCGAAAAATTGGTTTTATGCAGTTCATTGAATAATTTGGATTTTTTTTCAATAAGCCTATCTACCAAGACTTCGGCATGATTAGCCAGTTCGGCACGAAATTTTTCGTCAAAACACTTGCTTTCAAAGCAAATCGGATAATCAAGACCACCATAAATATATTTACGAAGATCGTTAGGTCGAAGAGAAAAGCTGGCCAAATATAGTTGGCTATTAGCTCCACTAGAGAAAGATGGGGTGACTACTAACTCGCGCATTCTTTCGCTAAGACGAGGTGTATTTCCGATCCAAAGTGCTTTTTATCGACCACCAGTTGGAGTTCATCTAACATGCTCTCGAGCTTCAGCCTGAATACTGTTTGAAGGTTTTCGTTCAAGTTTTTTTGGGCTAGTTCTACCTGATATGACCGGATGAGATCAGCGATATCTGTGCCAAAGTACCACCGTCCAAGTTCTTTCAGTTGAAAACGTTTTATCAAATAATCAATTGAGGAATCACTAAACAAATGAGTATGACCCCCACACAGGTGCCGCTGTGCAACATTTTCAAAAATATTCTCCGTAAATACAGTGAGCGAAAAAAGCGGCACCGAAAGATATAGATATTTGACATAGTTGTTACGTATTACCGCTTCAAGAACCTCCAATGGATTTTGCACATGCTCTAATACACCTATCATGGAAACAACACCACAAGCAGTGCGGTCTATGGAACCTATTAAATCTTCGGATGCAATCTGTTCGATAACGGATTTACCATATTGGTTACCGTAGCCTACTAGATCCCTCGAAACCTCAATCCCACGACAATTAGCGAAACCTACTTTTTCCAGAGCATTTAGGAAATATCCTGCGCCTGCGCCTACATCCAGTAAACCGGCGCCTTCTAGAACAAAATTCGAATTATTGGATAGGATTTCAATCAGATACTCAGCTTTAGCCAGATAAATTGCCTCTACTCGCTGATCGTAGCTTTCTTGCTCACTAGACGAGTATTCATTTGCATAGCCAAGCAGATTATCGCTATACAAAAGATCCAAGAACTCTGGCGTTTCAACATAACCTCCATTTAGGTGCCCGCAAAAGCCACAGAGATCATATGGGACAGAGTGTTTAGTTAAGGAATTTTCGAATTGAATTTTGTGCCCACAGATTTTACAACTAGTGCGTACTGGACATTCGCTATATCTTCTCGCTACCTCTATGTGACTCGCTAGGTGTTCGCTGTTGTTTTCCAAAAAGTGAGCCTTTATCCCCTTGATACCGCCATAGGATTTTCCGTAACGATTCATTTCAGCCTACGCCTTGGTCTAACATTTTGGCGATCTTCAAATCAAAAGGGGTTTTGATGGTTAATGCCGCTTGGTCGTCAACTAAAATATGTCCAACCGTCCCATCCAGAAGATTTTTTGACTCCATAAGTCTATCAATACTCAGTGCAAATACCCCGGGAATTTGCTTATAAAATCGCTCAAATTCCTTATCAACAGCTGACAAATATGAATTGTTACCTATCGACTCCATCCCAAGACCTCGATGAACATAGTGATTTTCGGTTACCCGTTTCACGGCGATAACGTAATCTACATTGAATTGTTTGAATACAAGAATCGCTGCATCGATATGTTTATGATTAATAAACGGGGAATGCGCGTTGGCTATGAAGGCATTCCTATTATCACCGTAACCAATTTCCTGAATACATTGCCGTAACGACTCTGTCAGCGAATGATCGCCGACTAGCTCCCTATCAAGAGGTCGCAAGTGTATCTCGACCGTCTCACCAAACTCGCCCCTCACAGTATCGGCAAGTACCGTATCTGGCGTGCTGAAAACTATGGAATCTACGTGTTTAGACAGCAGCAGTTGATCAATGCATCGAAACACTAATAAACGGTCACCCAGCGTCTCGTTGCAGAAGTTATTCAAGCCAAATTTTCCTAAATTTGGCAAAATTGCAACCGTCGATCCGTTCTCTGTAGCATTTTTTTGATTTTGCCGCTTGGTCAGAACACTAATCCTCGCCTCAAGAAGCCTATTTGTATTCGTACTTAAACTTTCAGGATGTTGTCGATAATAAAATAATGGCAAGTTGACGTTCCGTACCTGATTATCTAACGCGACTTTCATCCATAAATCGAAACCATCCTGACACTCGAGGTCACTATCGTAACCTCCCTTGTCTAGAAGAGCCTCTTTTTCAAATAATGTGCAGGCGCCATGTGCGACAAGATCTTTTAATATATCGTCATCCTGAAAAGCTATTCGTTGCACGATTGAGAGGATATTCCCATCATTATCAACATTAAAATAATCGGGAAAAACGATCTTGGTTTTTTGATCTTTCTGAATTTCGGCTGTCATAACCAGCAATGCGTCGGCATGCAGAAAGTCGTCTGCATCGAGCCGCATAATATATCTTCCTCGACTCTCGTGGAGCGCCAAATTTGCTGCCGAAACCAACCTTGAATCCACTCCAATGAAAGTTCTCACGCAATCAAGGTTTAAATATTTTTCTATTATTTTTTCTGACTCGTCACAAGGTGAATTATTAATAATCAAGACCTCAAAGTCTTTAAAAGTTTGATCAATACAACTTTGAATAGATTCTTCTAAATATTTTTCATAATTATGGTTTACGACATAAATCGTTACGAGTGGATCTTTACCCTTCATTTAAATGGATACCCGAGTTCAGTAAAATCAATCTGAGTAATATCTGAAAGTTCCTGAGTATCTTTAACAAACATGTCGAGCAAAGCCGAATCACAATGAAATTGTTCGTTTGCTTTACTACCGATTGACATTAATGAACGCGAAACAAAAGGTATCACATGATTTCGACTAAAATTATATACAGAAAGATCATCATATATTCCAACCGTGGACCCCGAGTTTAATTTCGTCTTCATAAACTTATTCAACAAAATGTTGAGTCCTACTACATTTGAATGTGATCGATTTTCAGGGGTTGACCATAAGCGCTCCGACACTTTCAAGCTGTAGCCAAAATCTTTCAAAAACTGTTCAATAGCATCATCAGTCACCATGGTCTCGAACGGAATGACCTTGACACTTGAACTGCCAAAAGCGTCCATATAAAGCTTCACTAGTGGGGCAAACTTACAAAAGCCCAGCTCCCTGTTCTCTTCTCTCCGAGTGATCCAAGACAGGAATTCTAGCGTACTACCGTGCCTGATGTCGGCTATATAATTTGAAATGAGATATGACCGGTGACTCCTCACGACAATCAATATTTTTTTTGGCTCAAAGAGCGTACGCAGTCTTTCACATATGAAGGCTAACTGTGATCCAGAAAAAAATCCCTGGTTCATTCCGGACAAACCCTCTGCGCTAAGACCTCGATATTCGTTCTCAACAAATCCAGCGTGAATACGCTGAAATACAGGGCCCTCATCAAAAAATGGTGGGGGAATCAGAATTAAGTCATCGAATTCGTTTCTCAGTGTTTTTTGATCGTTAAATTGTAGAATTTTTACGTCGCCTACATCAGAGAAAATTTTCTTTTGGAGAAAAGTTGAGCCAGTGCGGTGCAACCCGATATGGATAAAATCAAGTGGAATCCTTTCGCGCACTTCGATGACCTTTGTTAGACTATTAATCGACTACTTATTTTTTATCAAAAAACGCATTTCACCCTCACCGAACCAATATCGATCAAGGGTCGGCTTCTGATGCATTATCTCATCCCAGTCGTATTGAACCCCTCGATGAAGTCTTTTTATGTCTACAAACCCCGCAACATTTAACATCTCCAAAACGTCAATTTCACGATAACGCCTGTGGATAGGCACATAAAAGAAATCGTTTCGGTGGAATATGCGGCCAGGCGTATATCCGAGCACTTGCATGACGCTAATACAAAATTCCTCGGGGATATCTGTCAAAAGTTTTCTACAACAATCAACGATATCCCAAAAAAACGAGTCAACCCCTCCGTAGAGATACAGCCAACAGTGGGACCCCTTCTGTAAAACCCGCGATAATTCAGATAAGCCCTTCAGAGTATCCGTCGTATGATGCAACACCCCATTACTAAATCCGAACTCAAAGCTATCATCATCGAATGGCAGGTCCAACACAGACCCAGTCACATATTTGACGGCATCTGAATACCTATTATGACGCTCTGCAAATTCGACAGAGTTTGGACTGATATCAACCCCTGTAACCGTTGCTGATCCGAGCGTTTTTAGAGCCTGCGAATACCGGCCACTCCCACATCCAGCATCTAGCACTGATTTATTTTGAAACTGATCAACCCCATTTAATTGAAATCGTCTATTTAGTGACTCAGTGGTCTTGTCAAAATATTCGACGCTATCGAACCTACGCCACAATTTAAAATATACTTCACCAGTTTGTTGAGCGATGTCCTCGGAAGTATCGTCATTGCAAGAAAATTCGAAATCACCAAACAAAATTGTTTGTTCCTGAGCTAAAAGTCCATCTTGAATATTCTTTAAAGAACCAGTAAGCCTATCAAGCCAATCGATTGGATAATCGTCGTCTCGCATAATGTCCATAAAATCAAATAGCGAAATCGCTGCAATTGTCTTCGAATACTCATTATCAGGCACACTCGATACGAATTGTTCAAGTTTCTTTAAGACGTTATCTCTCATTATTTATTCCGAAAAAGAAGCAAGGTTTTTTCCTATTTTTTCAAACTCATCCTTAAACTCAACCAGATCTTTAAGATCTTCCGG
>PBZS01000016.1 GCA_002730235.1 Gammaproteobacteria bacterium
CCCATTCGCCAGCCGAATGCGACACCAATCAGAAGCACAACAAGTGTCTGGAGTGTCATCGGTACCGGATAAAATGGGACCTGGATTTTTGCCGATACCGTTATAAGTATTGATCCAGCGAGAACCAAAAAGAGCGTCCTGAACAGGCTATCACCCTTATCCAAAATCGCATCAATCAATACCAAACGACTTGCTTGCAACATATTTGGGCTCCGTTGAGAATTTGTAAATGAATTGAAGATGAAATTGAGAGCTTCGTCAATTTAATTAGAAACCAAATCCTTCACCAGAGATATATCGAAGCCTGTCATACACTTTTCAGACGGCACGTTATCAGCCATGCCGAACACTCAAGTGCGGGAGCGATCTTTCCTCTGCCCCAAAGCAAGCTCAAGCTATGCAAATCTTATTCTTTACGACCAACTAGTATTGATCCATTTTAGGCCAGGCAGGCTTAGGGCTAAAACTATCACAACGAAATACTTTGACAGTCTCACGAACAGTACCATCTGGCATTATCTGTGATACGTCACCGAGCTCCTTGAACGCTAAACAACGCATCGCGAGATCTTCAGAATATCCCCCAATATGGACCAACGAGGGTTTTGGACTATCCAAAACATCCCAGTTATCGTATTGGTTTTGGCGACGCGCCTCATTGGGAACAACTTGACCAGTCGGTGATGCGTAACGATCCGAACCAGTTAAATCCGATGGCCAATGATACAAAGCCCAAGCTTGTATCGAATAATGATCTGTGGTGACCACATTGGTTGCGCCTGCACGCTTCGCCGCTTCAGCCACGACGCGATCCCAGCCTCTGATTTTCTGGATTGGATCATATTTCATACTCAAACCCACCGCATAGGGGTAAATCAATACACACAGCAGAGCCAGCTGGACAATACCTGCGACTGTTGTTCCAAGCGCCGACCACCGCATCCGCCTCCCAAAGACCATCAACAACAGAGGGATGAGAGGTAAGGGCCAATTGAAAAGTACCTTACCAAAAAGACCTTTGATGACGAATAAAACGATAAGCGCACAAAAACTAAAACGAAGCATGTCTCTGACCGCCTCTTCACGATCGCTCACAAAATCATCAAAATGCAGTTTTAGACCGCCTAACACAGATAACAAAGCGACAGGCATTGCTGATAGCAATAATACTGGAATCCAGTCCACTGCATGTAGAAAGCTATAATTACTGGAAATAACATGGCCGAATTCATGGGCAAGATGTGCAAAATCGTGGTCCATATTCCACAGAATCCACGGCGTCATCACAAATAAACACAAGAGCGCTCCAAGATAAGGCCCTGGAGTAAAAATGATGCCCGGACTTCGAATCAGTATCCATGGCAGGATCGAGAGTGGAACAAGCGCAATCGAGAGTTTAGCGAGGGCACCAAGACCTAAAGCGGAGCCAAATAACAGCCACCATAGTTCGGTTTGCTGGTTCGGACGGCAGTGTATAATGGAGGCAAACGCGCACAGCGCCAACATCGTGAAAAACAGAAGCCAAATATCAGTGGTATGCACCATCCCGGCTACAAAAAGCAAGGGACTCGTGACGTAGAGGATCAGTAATCGACGACTAGCATCTCGATCAAAGCCAGCAAGCCGCCCCAACCAGATCAAAAGGATTCCAGATAACAGCCAAGCTATCCAAGCCGGAAATCTGACTTGAACGAGTTGTGGCAAGAACTCAAACGCGTGTGTCACCGATTGAGTCGCTGTCACCCACGGACCTTTTGTTTGATAACTCAGATCGGAATTAGCAAGCCACGTGCTGTACTGCGCCTCATCAAAATGAACTGGCACCATTGCAAGGCTTAGTACNACAATACCAACGAATCCAAGAAGTAGTATCGAGANGCGCACTTACAGATTTTGCTCCGCGTAAGAGGCGAGCCGTGANCGCANAACGCCTTCCAAATGCTGCNTTGANGCTCCATGCCATCCCTTGAACCGTTCGACCGCATAAGTCAGTCCAGAAGTTAGCGCNGTNAGATAGTCACTGTNGATCTGTGCAAGGTTACCCAAACAAGCAATTTTCGAACNCTTGCCACAACGCGTGATTATGGTTTTGAGCTGCTGAGGGGTCAGGTTTTGCGACTCATCTAGCAAAATGATTGCGTCCTGGATCGATCGCCCACGAATAAAGTTCAATGATTTGAATTGGATATTTCCTTTCTCCAGAGCAAAGCGTATAGACGCTTCAGGGTTATCGTCGTGCTCATGTAAAGCATCGAGATTATCATGGATTGCTGCCAGCCAAGGCATCATTTTCTCTTCCTCAGTACCCGGCAAGAACCCGATATCTTCCGCCACAGGTGGGGTAGAGCGCGTTACAACAATCTTTGAATACCGTTTTTGCTCGACAACTAACTCAAGCGCACAAGCCAACGAAAGGATTGTTTTCCCTGAACCTGCTGCACCAATTATTAAATTCAAATCCAGCGCCGGATCTAATAATGCGTGCATCGCCATACCCTGATACACGTTTAAAGGTTGGATACCCCAAGCTTCAATATCCTCCAATCCTTGCCGCCCAACATCCAATAAAACGACAAATTCGTCCTCAATGTGACTAATCCTCACCGCGAACTCGTCAGTTGAGTCAATCACATACTGGTTAGCATAAATTTCTCCAACGAATACAGCCTTGGAAACACGATGATAAGTTTTTGGACCCTCGTTCCAGGTATTGACGTCAGCTACCAACTTCCAAAATTCAGTCTCAAATTCGAGATGTCCTGATGGCAATAAGTCAACATCACTGACTAGCTGATCGCGACGATAATCCTCGACGCGGTTCAAGCCGGCACCCAGAGCCTTCAGACGCATATTGATATCTTTTGTTACTAAAATAATTTCTTGCGACTGGTCAACATTTTGAATTTCAAGGGCACAGTTGATAATTCGGTTATCATTTGATTCGATGTCATCAAGTCGACCTTCTGACTCATCAGCTAATGGAGAGCGATGAATTGCCAAAGTTCCTAACTGTGTCCCGCTATCCCCCTTCAATGCAATCGGTATTTCAACACCTTTCGCAATTGCCTCGGATGTCGACTGCCCCAAAACTTCGTCAATCATTCGAATAGCTGACCGCGCCTCGGCTGCAACATTCTTCTTTCGATCTTTAATATCATCCAACTCCTCGAGAACTGTCATCGGAATGACTACTTCATGTTCGTGGAAGTTAAATACGCTCATTGGGTCATGCAAAAGTACATTGGTATCAAGGACAAACGTTTTCTTACTCATTTGAAAGGAGGCCCCGGGCAGATCATTGATAGTGTTGCTATAACAGCGTGAGAAATTTAAATATCACTTTAATAATACTATATGACATCCTAGGATCGAATCGTGAACAAGGAGGTAAAAATGAAAGGCTTAAACATTACAGTTCTTAGTATCAGCCTGATCTGTTTTGGATTAACTGGCTGTGTATCAGGACTACAAGGCAGTAGCTACTCGCGCTCAGAGGCGCGCCAAGTGCAGGAAGTCGAATTTGGCGCTGTGCTTAGCGCCAAGCCGGTCATTATTGAAGGCCGACGCACTGACTGGGGAGAATTATCTGGCGTCATCATTGGCGGAATTGCAGGCTCGTCGGTTGGAGAGGGTAAGGGCCAAGAAATCGCTACGACGTTGGGAGCTATCGGTGGTGCCGTTGTAGCGAGTGTGGCTGAGGAGAAAGCGACACGTGCGCAAGGCCTTGAACTGACAATAAACATGGATTCGGGGGAAATGTTGTCAATCGTTCAGGAGGTTGATGACATCAATCAATTTCAAAAGGGACAGCGCGTCCGCGTCCTTATGCAGGGTACGCTTGCCCGAGTTTCACCGGAATAAAGCGGTCAGCGCAGTATTTAAATCAGGGTACTCAAACTGAAATCCCTGATCGATTGCACGGGATGGCTGCACTGATTGTCCTTTGAACAATAGATCAGAGAGCTCACCCAAGATCATACGCAAGGGAGCCTCGGGAACTCGTAATAGAGTTGGTCGCTTCAACACACGGCCGAGGGTTTTTGTGAAATCTTGGTTGCTAATAGGCTCGGGGCTAGTTGCGTTGTATGGCCCAGGTTCCGGAGTTGTTGATACTAACCATCGGATCATAGCAACAAGATCATCTCGATGAATCCAAGATAGCATTTGATCACCCCTCCCCAAAGTCCCACCAATGCCTAGTTTGAAAGGTATCTCAAGCCGTCCAAGGAATCCACCAGGCCGCCCAAGAACGACACCTAGGCGTATCGTATATATCTGTGTTTGATCATTTTCAAATCCAGAGATAGCCTCTTCCCAATCTGCACACAACCGCGCAGCAAAATCGGAGCCCGACGAATCCGTTTCAGTGACGTCACATACCTGGAGTCCGTAATATCCAATAGCACTCCCTGAGATCAACACAGAGGGTTCGCCATCCAACTGATTCAACCGTTTCACCAGCGCCTTCGTAACATCGATTCGTGATGCACGTAGGATGTGCTTCCTACGATCAGTCCAGCGCGAATCCGCGATCCCTTCACCGGCCAGATTAATGATGTATTCAGGCATAGATTTCAATTGATCGAAATTAGTGATCCAGCGGATGGAAGTGTTTAGATTCTGGTATTTTTTCGATGCATTACGAGGGTTTCGGGTTAAACAAATCAACGAATATCTTTCATTAATCAGCGCAGGCAATAATGCATCTCCGATAAATCCAGTTGCTCCAGTTAAAAGAATTTGTGCCATATTTGCCCTCCCCATTGCGACCGTCGTTTGGTTTCGTCACACTGCTAGTGTTTGGGCGAAGAGGTGCATGTGCAAGGCGTCAAATACATAAGGAGAACTATCGTAGTAGCAATTTGTGTTGCTCTCGGTATCGCTACCAATGCTTTCGGAGCCTCTTTCAGCAGAGTCTGGGTGACTGTTGAACGCACCGGGAAAATCAGCAAAGCCATGAAAAAAACATGGCAGGGCTCTCCTCTCTTTCCCGAACTAATCGCAGAATCAACAGAAAAACTCCTCGGATCTATTTCAGCTCAAGATCTCGAAAAACTTATGACGAAATATCCGGATAGTGCAGCTATCTCCAACCTACGCTGGCGAAAGTTATTTCGTTTGGGGCGCGCTAATTGGCATCAGGACTTTTTATTTCTCTTCCGGCAATCTGACAACGTTGAATTAAACTGCTACAAGCTCGAGGCACGGTATCGTCTGAAAAAAGCGAATAAAACTGATGGACGAGAGGCACTTCGTCTTTGGACACACGGAAAAAGTCAGCCCAAAGCCTGCGATACCCTGTTTTCTATTATCAGCAAAAGAGGACTAATCACCAAAGAAGCTCGACTTAATCGAATTGAAAATGCGTTGGGAAACGGACAACTGCGACTAGCTCGCTGGCTTGCCAAACCCCTCGATCACTCAGCAAGAAAATATATAGATGCTTGGGTTCAGGCTCGCGGACAACCTACAAAATTTTTAACCAACAAAGCTGGGAAATTTCCTAAGTGGGTTGATATGGCTGCATCGCGATTGGCGAGTCGCAATCCAGACCAGTTGCTTTCACTAATCAAGGATCGAAAAATCCCCGATACTGTGCGCGAGCGAGCGATTCTTGGAGCTGCTCGCACTATGGCGATAAATCTCGATCCAGCAGCTTCCCCGCTTCTTAATATGGAACTTCCATCACATCCAATTTTAAACCATTGGCGTATTCGATACTTCATCCATTATCAGAAGTGGGCCGAGGTCCTCACTGCCATCTCCAGACTATCGCTAGAAGAGCAAAGAGAAATCGAATGGAATTATTGGGCATCGCGTTCTCTTGCTATGACCGGCAGCCCAGATCTTGCCTTTGAAGGTTTTAAAAAGGTCGCTAAGTCAAACTCGTGGTATGGATTTCTCGCGGCCGATTACTTAGACATTCCCTACGACTTGAGTGCCAAATCTCAGCGTCCAGCCGATAGCTTGGTTACCGACGTTGAAAGACGTACCGATGTTACAGTAGCACGCTTATTATTTGAGGAAGGGTTGACTGTTATGGCAAGGCGTCAGTGGGACTTCGTTATCGGACGATTAAATGAGGAAGAACAAAAAGCAGCTGCAATCTTGGCTAATCGTTGGAATTGGTACTCGAGGTCTGCTGTCACGGCTCATCAATCGGGTCTCACCGACGATTATGAACTCAGATATCCTTTGGCTTTTGAAAAGCCGTTGAGAAAGGCAGCCAAGCGTTATGATATATCTTTATCCTGGTTATCAGGGCTTATGCGCTCAGAAAGTCTGTTCATGCACGATATTCGGAGTCCAGCCGGCGCACTCGGATTGATGCAAGTAATGCCTAGAACGGGACGGCAAACTGCGAAGCAATTGAACTTAAAATGGAAAGGCAATCGCACACTTATCAACCCTTCTACCAACATTCGTATCGGGAGTTATTATCTTGCCAAACAATTCAATCAGTTCGGACACCCTGCTTTAGCCACAGCTGCGTACAATGCTGGACCACATAGAGTCAAAAAGTGGATACCGGATTCAACCATGCCACTCGATGTTTGGGTTGCTTCAATTCCTTTTACGGAGACTCGGAACTATGTTCAACGGGTACTGACCGCCCAAGTTATCTATGAGTGGCGCTATAATGATGCAATCAGACGCTTGGATTCAGTTGCGGCTCCGCAAATCATCATGAAGAAATAAACTGTGGTCCTGTGATCAGCAGCGTTATGCTTTTAATAGGTTTTAGAATTTACGATAAGGACTCAATATGTCCAATACAAAAAGACCTGAGTCTTTTGAGGCGAAACTCGCTGAGCTCGAGGCCTTGGTTCGACAAATAGAACAAGGTTCAATGCCCTTGGATAAGTCGCTAGAGGCCTTTGAGGAGGGAGTCAAGCTTGCCAAAGAGTGTCACTCTATTCTCGGTACTGCCTCCCAGAAAGTAACCGAAATCAAACAATCCGGCGAAGAAACGCCGTTTGATCCTGAGGCTTAATCGAATTGGATCATAATTGGCTCGAACAGATCCGGATTCGGATTGACCAAGCTCTAGACCAAACGCTAGGAAGCCATCTTGGTGAATCAAATCTGCTTGACGCTGCTCGATACAGTGTGCTCCGAGGTGGCAAACGGTTACGGCCTGCGTTAGTTTATGCCGCCTCTGATGCAGTAGGCGCGACACGTGATTCTGCTGATGCTGCCGCAATTTCAGTGGAGCTACTCCATGCTTATTCGCTTATCCATGATGATCTTCCGGCGATGGATGACGATACACTACGACGCGGTCACCCAACTACGCACGTTGCTTATGATGAGGCTACCGCGATTCTCGCTGGAGATGCATTACAAGCACTCGCCTTCTCAATCCTTGGACGAGAAGATACTCGAACAGATGCGATGCGTGTCAAACAATTGCGATTACTCGGTGAAGCCGCAGGATTTAATGGTATGGCGCTTGGTCAGGCGATTGACCTGGAATCTGAAGGTAAAGTGCTGTCGATTGATCTACTTAAAATAATACATACGAAAAAAACAGGGGCACTGATTACCGCTTGCATTCTGATGGGTGCGGTGTGCGGTAATGCTAACAAACTTGAATGGGAAGCACTCGAAGAAGCCGGTGAGGCGATTGGGCTAGCCTTCCAAATTCAGGACGATATCTTGGATGAAATAGCGTCCACCGAAACACTCGGAAAAATTCAAGGACGGGATCAAGTTCTGGGAAAATCGACATTCCCGAGCCTTTTGGGTCTTGCCGCAAGCAAAAAAGAAGCATGTGCATTAATGAAAGTCGCTACCACGGCCCTTGAGCGGGTCGGTGGAAACACCAACACACTACAAATGTTGGCGCGGTTGAGTGTGGAGCGCACCAGTTAATGTCTTCTATGAAACTTTTTCATATCATTCCGGACGAACGTCCGGACATTCCCTTGCTGGAGAACATTAACTCGCCTCATGATTTGCGGTCTCTTCCTCACAACCAACTGCGTAAAGTAGCCGACGAATTGAGAGAGTACCTACTATATTCGACGGGCATTTCTGGAGGTCATTTTGGGGCAGGACTTGGTGTGGTTGAACTTACGGTAGCACTGCACTTCTGTTTCGATACTCCATTTGATCAGCTCGTTTGGGACGTCGGACATCAGGCTTATCCCCATAAAATACTTACAGGTCGGCGTGAAAAACTATCAACTATACGTAAAGAAGACGGTCTAGCGGCGTTTCCAGATCGCAAAGAGAGTCCTTATGACACATTTGGTGTCGGACACTCGAGCACATCAATCAGTGCCGCTTTGGGTATGGCACTTGATGCCAGATTCAATCAATCCAGTCGCCGCCATGTCGCGATCATTGGTGACGGCGCACTTACTGCTGGTCTTGCCTTTGAGGCTCTCAACCATGCAGCGAGCGAAAAAGCCAACATACTTGTTATTTTAAACGATAACGACATGTCGATCTCGAAAAACGTTGGCGGTATCCGCAACTATCTCGCGAAGCTCTTGTCATCAAAGGCGTACACCCGAAGTCGAAATGAAGCACGCAAGTTATTAGAACCCCTACCACCACTCGCTCAATTTGCAAAAAAAACAGAAGAACATTTAAAAGGGATGGTCAGTCCAGCAACGCTATTTGAAGAGATTGGCTTTAACTATATTGGCCCAATCGATGGACACGATTTATCGGGTCTGGTCGGTACGCTTCAAAACATGAAAGACCTTCCTGGTCCCCAATTTCTTCATGTGGTCACCCAGAAAGGTTGTGGTTTTGTTCCTGCTGAAGACGATCCAATTAAGTATCATGCGATTGGTAAACTCAAAGCAAAGACTGATTCAAAATCAACGCCAAAACCCACTTATTCTAATATATTTGGGCATTGGTTATGTGATGTCGCCGAACAGGATTCGCGTCTTGTCGGAGTAACGCCTGCCATGCGTGAAGGATCTGACCTAATAGAATTCTCAAAACGTTTTCCTGAGAGATACTACGATGTAGCAATAGCTGAACAACACGCTGTGTGTTTAGGAGCTGGCTTTGCCACCCAAAATTCAAAGCCTGTTGTTGCGATTTATTCAACGTTTCTGCAACGTGCATACGATCAAGTAGTCCATGACGTCTGTGTACAAGGGCTGGATGTAACCTTCGCAATTGACCGCGCAGGCTTAGTTGGTGAAGACGGGGCCACACATGCCGGAGTCTATGATTATGCATTCTTACGAACACTCCCGAATATCGTCATTGCGGCACCATCAAGTGAGAGGGAATGTCGTCTACTTCTGACAACTTGTTATCAGCATCCTGGGCCTGCTGCGGTGCGCTATCCGCGTGGTCAAGGCCCCGGAGAAATCCCGGATATCGACCTCAACACAGTTGATATAGGCCGAGCAAAAATACGCCGAGAAGGTCGATCTGGTATCGTAATTTTAGGATTTGGTTCCAGGGTTTTTGCGGCCCTTGCGGTAGCCGAGCATTTAGATACGACTCTAATTGATATGCGCTGGATCAAACCCCTTGATGAGAAACTATTGCGACAGGTTGCAGAGGCCAAATTGATTGTGACTGTTGAAGAACATCAACGAATGTGTGGTGCTGGATCAGCTGTCGGTGAGTTTTATGTGGATGCAGGTCTTAGTGTCAATCTCATCACTCTAGGGTTACCAGACAGATTTGAAGCGCATGCAAAAGCTGAAGCCATGATCGCACGCGTTGGTCTAGATGCAGCGGGCATTCAAAAAGCGATTGAAAAGCGGCTTAGCTAAAGGTTTCTGGTTGACTCAGCAAATGGCCAAGACGATTGAGCTTCGTTTTCAGATAATTTTGATTATGTGGGGTAAGCCCTGTCTCGATAGAGTGACGTTTCACAACAGAAATACCCATTTCTTCAAGTGCTTCAATCTTTTTTGGATTGTTTGTTAGTAACTCAACTTTTATGATACCGAAATGCTCTAGCATCGGACCCACAATCGAGTAGTCCCGCTGATCAGCTGCAAACCCCAGGGCCTCATTAGCATCAACAGTATCTGCACCTTGGTCTTGAAGATGGTATGCGCGTATTTTATTCAAAAGGCCTATACCTCGTCCTTCTTGACGCAGATAGCAAATGATTCCCGAGCCTTTTGCGGCCACTGCAGCCATTGCATGCTCGAGTTGAGCACCGCAATCACAACGCTGTGAAAACAGGGCATCACCGGTCAGACATTCAGAATGCAAACGGGTTAAAACCGGCTGTTCATTACTCGGGTCGCCTATCACCAACACGATATGTTCCTTGCCAGATTCCGTATCTTTGAATCCGTGCATGTCGAACGTTCCCCATCGGGTCGGGAGTTGGCAGTCATCAATATATTCGATGGTCATGGTCCTATCCTAATCAGGCACTAATCATACCAAAGACTAGCGCAAGAATAAGAACGTATCCGCCTGCAGCGATGTCGTCCATCAAAACACCCCACGGAACAGGAAGTTTTCGCTCACACCAGGAGACTAACCCAGGTTTTGTGATGTCAAAGATTCGAAACCCTAGAAACCCAAGAAAAAGTCCGATCCAGACAGTCAAATCAGTAAAAAACCTGATACTAAAAGCAGCCAGCCACATGCCGGCCCACTCATCGATCACGATCTGCCCGTGGTCAGGATCTCGCAGTTGCACACCGGCCTCCGGGATACTCCAAATCGAAAGCCCACACAGCCCAAGAAAACCAAAGATCCAAACAATGAGCGATCCCTCCCAAATGAAAAACAAAAGAGGTAAAACTCCGATTGTACCAGTTGTTCCCGGGGCTCTGGGGGATAAGCCACTTCCAAGCCCTACAGCTATCCAGAACTTCAATCGTTTCATAAATTGTGATCCCAGCCCAATTGCCAAAACTCAGGCAATGGATTCCCATCTAATAAAATCCGGTCCGATTCACTCTTGACCACCATCCCGATGAGTTTTCCATTAGGTGGAACTCGCAAATCTGGTGGAATAGATGCCAGTAGACAATAGTCATCGCCCCCGGTCAGCGCATACTCTAGAGCCTTATCTAAACCAAGCCGTGCAACTAAATGTTCACACAAAGGCAATTTCCTTGATTGTAAATTAACTGCTGTCGATTTCGTTGCACGATCTAATAGATGTAATAGGTCCTGACATAATCCATCTGAAATATCGATCATCGCATTCGCCACACCTCGCAATGCGATGCCACTATCGATCTGTGGCTCGGGACGCCAGTAGCGTTCTGCCCAAATCTCTTGATCTTGCTCGCCCTGATTCAACACACCAAGATAAGCACGAGCACCACCCAAATCTGGTCCAAAAAGCCACAGATCATCACCTGCCTTAAGTCCGTCACGATCAATAGCTTTACCCCTAGGGACATCACCGATGACGGTTAGATGGGCACTCAATGGGCCCTTGGTAGTATCACCGCCAATCAAATCAACACCAAAACGAACGCATAACTGATGAAAACGACTGGCAAAATGATCCACCCAACCAGGTTCAAGCGTAGGTAGACTCAGAGATAGTAGAACGTAACGCGGAGTCGCACCCATAGCAGCTAGATCACTCAAACCTCGGCCCATCAATCGGGCTGCAAACCCATCAGGAGGACATAAATCTGGAACATGACGTCCAGCAATTACCGCATCAACCGAAATTACAGCTTCAGAATCGTAACGTGGGGCAAACACAGCAGCATCATCGCCGTTACCGAGAACAACAAATGGATCCAGTGGATCCTTCTTGAAGTATTTTTGGATTAATTCAAACTCGTTCACGAGATCTGTGTGCTTGAACCTCAATCGAACGTGCTTGAGACGCAAGTTGATCAAGTACGCCATTTACAAATTTGTGACCATCAGTAGCGCCAAATTTCTTAGTCAATGCGACGGCTTCAGAAATCACGACTTTATACGGAATATCGATCCTTTCCCATAATTCATAGGCACCAAGTAATAGAACATTGCGCTCGATCGGTGTTAGATCAGTGTACTCACGTGACAGGTATGGCTTAAAAGAGTCCACTAATTCATCATACTTTTTATTGATGGCCGTCAGAGCATCGTGAAAAAATACAGTATCAGCTCGTTTCAAATCGTTATCCGCCCGAAACATGGCTGTGACTTGCGTCATCGAATACCCGGAAAGTTCCCACTGATACAATGCTTGAATCACCGCTGCGCGCGCGCGGTGGCGTTGTGAGACGGTAGGCTGCAGAGGCTCTTTGTCATTCACTGATTTGTTTCAAGACTGAAACCAATTCAATTGCAGCCATTGCAGCCTCAGCCCCCTTATTACCGGCCTTAGTTCCGGCCCGCTCAATTGCTTGTTCGATATCCTCTACAGTCAAAACGCCAAATGCACAAGGCACGCCAGTATCCAGTTGTACTTTGCTAAGACCAGATGCGGATTCGCCTGCAATATAATCAAAGTGTGGTGTTGACCCACGAATCACAGCACCCAACGCAACGATGGCATCAATGTCGCCTTTTTCCGCTACGCCTTGGGCAACTAATGGGATCTCATAAGCACCTGGCACACGAATCACAGTGATGTGATCTTCGGACACACCATGTCGCACCAGTGCATCGATAGCCCCTTCAACCAAGGAATCAACAACAAACTGGTTAAAGCGTCCCGCAATAATGGCATAACGGCCATCAGCGTCCGTATATTTCCCTTCAATCACTTGCATCGATTCACCCCCTCGTATTCCAAATATTCCACAACTTCAAGATCGAAGCCTGAGATTGCGCTGAATTTCATTGGCGTCGATAAAAGACGCATCTTACCAACATTCGCTTGTTTCAAGATTTGCGAACCTGTGCCAACAGTCAAATAAGGCGTCAAACGCGTTCCGGGTTTTGGCAAAGTGTCTCCAACATATTGCCCCAACCGTTCTTCAATTGGCTCATCACTGCGATTTTCTAATATAACAACAATACCCTCACCGGACTCAGCAACTGCTTTTAGCGCCTGAGGTAATGGCCAGCTCCCTCGTCCCTTCCACGACACCTGGACCAGATCGCGAAGCGTATCAGGCACATGCACACGAACGAGACAAGGACGTTCACGGGATGGGTGTCCTTTAATTAAGCATAAATGTGTACCGCCGAGAATCTGATCCTGAAACATCTGCAGTCGAAACGGCCCAAATTCTGTCTCGATTTGTTCCTCGCGAACCATCTCAACCGTGGTTTCTGTGTTCACTCGATACTGAATCAAGTCCGCAATCGTTCCAATCGAGAGTCCATGCTGCTCAGCAAATTTCTCCAACTCAGGTCGTCGCGCCATCGAACCGTCATCATTCATGATTTCACAAATAACAGCGGCGGGTTCAAGACCTGCCAGACGCGCAAGATCGCAACCAGCTTCGGTGTGTCCTGCACGCATCAAAACGCCACCGGGGCGTGCTTGTACCGGAAAAATATGACCTGGTTGCACCAAATCAGTGGATTTCGCATTTGCAGCTACTGCAGTCTGCACGGTCCTAGACCGGTCAGCCGCACTAATTCCTGTTGTAACACCCTCGGCGGCTTCAATACTAATAGTAAAAGCTGTTTTATGGCGCTCAGTGTTATCGATCACCATGGGTGGTAACCCCAATTGGCAGCAACGTGCCTCAGTCAGAGTAAGACAAATCAGTCCACGTGCATACCTCGCCATAAAGTTAATGTGCTCCGGTGTGCAATGGGCGCCTGCTAAGACTATATCACCTTCATTTTCGCGATCTTCATCATCCATAAGGATGACCATCTTACCTACGCGAAGGTCTGTAATTAACGTTTCGACAGATGCGAGAGCCATATTACGCGCGTGTCCCTAATGTCCAGTCCAAACGAATGTCCCCACCCACCTCAGAGATCCTCTGAATAACAATTTCTGGTGCATCAGCCAATTGAGGAGGGGCGATATTATACAAGGATCGCGCAGTCTGCCCAAGGAGTTTTGGTGCATAGTACAAAACTCCTTGATCCACTAATCGGTCTTCGATCAAACGACCGAGTAAAGTGGTACCTGCCTCAAATAAGACCTCATTTATCTGACGACGCCCTAGCTCAAGAAGCAAGGACCTAAGATCAATTCGGCCATCGCAAAGTGGGGCCACCCACTGGTTAATTCGTCCGTTCGTACACATTGGATGCTGATACTGATTCCCAGTGACCCACAAAATCGGCCCCTCCACATCCACCAGTTGATTAGATGTGGGAAGCCGTCCTAGAGTATCCAGAATTACTCGAAGTGGCTGTTTTGGAGACAGACCCTCTGGGATAAATAAACCTGATTCTTTATGCCGAACAGTCAATTGCGGATCATCTGCCAGAACTGTATTGATACCTGTCACAATTGCCTGACAACGTCCACGAATTCGTTGCACATCACAACGTGCCTCTGGTCCTGTAATCCACTTAGACTCACCATCGGCCATTGCTACCTTGCCATCAAGACTCGCGGCCGACTTCAACCAAACATAAGGTCGGCCACACGTCATCCGTTTAATGAAGCCTCGATTAAGAGAGCGTGCCTCGTGTGAATAAAGACCAACTGCAATGTCGATATTTGCATCCCTCAATTTAGCAAGACCCCGTCCTGCCACCAACGGATTCGGATCTTCCATTGCGATCACCACCCGAGCAATCCCCGCATCAATCAAAGCATCTGCACAAGGACCCGTCTTGCCGATATGCGAACAAGGCTCTAGGGTCACGACACAAGTCGATCCTCTAACAAGACCTACATCAGCCTGTTTGATTGCTTCAATTTCAGCATGTGGTCCGCCGGGGGCACGATGAAACCCTTGCGCAATGAGGTTCCCATCCTTTACCAGACAAGCACCGACACGTGGATTCTCACTTGTGGTATACATGCCTTGCTCCGCCAATAGGAGTGCTCGACGCATCGCGAACCGTTCAAGATCGGAAAATTTATACATCGGATAATTTCTCGATCTCTCCGATAAATTCTGTCACATCGCTGAAACTTCGATACACCGAAGCGAAGCGAACATAGGCAACTTGATCTAACGCCTTTAACTCGCGCATAACATGGTCACCAATCCTACGCGACTCAATCTCTTTATCAGGCTCCGATTGCAGCTGGCGCTTAATTCGCTGGATGCATGAATCAATTTGTACAGTACTGACGGGTCGCTTCTCCAGTGCGCGAATTAATCCTCGTCGAAGCTTATCTTCGTCAAAGTTCTCGCGATGCCCATTACTCTTCACAATTCGAGGCATCACTAGCTCCGCGGTTTCGTAAGTAGAGAATCGCTGACCACAATCTGGACAACCACGGCGCCGTCGAATCTGAGATCCTTCAGCATGCAGTCTCGAATCAATCACTTTAGTATCCAAAGCCTGACAAAATGGACAGCGCATTACATGCGCTCCCGATGAGCAGGCAATGACTGAAGCGCACCTCGATTATTCTGGAGATCGTACAAAAGCACGCCAGTGGCCACGCTCACATTTAAACTTTCAATACATCCAGTCATAGGAATAGATACTAACGTATCACACACCTCACGAGTCAGTCGTCTCAACCCGCTACCTTCGGAACCCATCACCAAAACGAGTGGGCCTTGATTCGATGCCTCACACATACTAACAGAGGACTCTCCAGCAGCTCCGATAACCCAAAATCCACCTTTTTGAAGCGTTCTCAGGCATCGTGCAAGATTTGTGACCCTCACTACGGGGATCAATTCACTTGCACCAGACGATGTCTTACGGGCCACCTGATTCAGTGGTGCCGAATGATCTTTTGGTACGACAACACAACTCACTCCAAAAGCCTCAGCAGAACGCAGACAAGCGCCAAAGTTATGTGGATCAGTCACTCCATCTAGGACCAGAATCACAGGACTTTCAAGACCATCCAAAAGAACCGGAAGCGCATTTTCCGGTTCCATCTCCGTCGGCTTGGCGAAAGCAATCACACCCTGATGATTGGTATCACTCGAGACAGCATCATCGAAATCCTGTAAAGCAACGTCAATCACCGGAACTCCACTAGAGCGTGCAATCAATATAATCTCCCTAAGGCGATTTTCATTAGCACCCTTACGCACCCACACCTCAGTAGCTCGGCCCCTCTGTAAAACAATACGAACTGGGTGAACACCAGAAATTGCTACTTGCCCGGACATCTTTTGCTTTTTAGGTTGTCGCCGTCGGCTCTGATTCATCGGCGCTTCTTACCAACCTTTCTCGACCGGTCGTTACGCGCGTTCCCCCCTCTGATCTTGCCTCCTTTGAGATTCGAACGAATACGCGTCTTCCTACCCGGACCAGTGGAAGCACTACCCACCAGCGCAAAATCTATACGCCGGGCATCCAGATCGACTCGTACGACTTTTACCTGCACCTTGTCGGCGAGCCGAAGTATTTGACGGGTCCTCTCACCAATCAGTGTATGTTGCTGCTCATTAAATACCCAATAATCTGGCGGTAATTGCGTAACGTGAGCCATGCCTTCAACAAACAATTCGTCGAGTAAAATGAAAAGACCAAATCCAGCAACTCCAGTAATTGTTCCCTGATACTCCTCACCTAGTTTTTCCCGCATGAACTGACATTTTAGCCATTGTCCGACATCTCGACTGGCCTCATCTGCCCGACGTTCTGTCATCGAGCAATGCTCACCCAATGCAACCATATGTTGCATATTTGGCAGCCCGTCACGAACCAAGAGTGTCGCATCATCTTGAGCACCTGTCTGAATAATGCGTTTCAACAATCGATGTACTGTCAGGTCTGGATAACGACGGATCGGCGATGTGAAATGCGTGTAGTGATCGTAAGACAGACCAAAATGACCAATGCTAGCATCCGGAGCATATTTCGCTTGCTGCATGGACCGTAAAATCATCGCCTGAATCAATGGAAAGTCAGGACGCACTTGGGCCTGTTCTAGGAGATTCTGATAGTCAGATGGTTCCGGTTTTTCGCCACCACCAAGGTCCAAAGCCATGGACCCAAGAAATTGACGCAAAGCCGTCAATCTTTCGTCACTTGGACCCTCGTGAATCCGATAAAGCGTTGGGAGCTTAAACTTCTTAAGGCAACGTGCCGCAGCAACATTAGCTGCCAACATGCACTCTTCGATCAGTTTGTGCGTTTCGAGTCGCTCCCGCGGAGCCACCCCAGTGATCTTGCCTTTCTCATCAAAACTGAAGTTTGGCTCGATGGAATCAAAATCAAGGGCGCCACGGTCCTCACGCGCTAACCGCAGTATCTTATATAGCGAGAACAGGTCAGCCACATTCTCAGCAACACCCTGAGAATTGAACCGCTTGGTTTCTTGGATTGCAGTCTTGAGAGAATCTGACGAATGATCGTGCGATGAAACCGCATCTAGGACATTCTGAACCTCGTTGTATCTCAGTCTTTGATGCGACCGAAAAACTACCTCGTAAAATCGATTTCTAATCACTCGTCCCGTCGATGTAATCTCAAGGCAAACCGCCAATGCCAAACGGTCCACATGAGGATTCAACGAGCACAATCCATTAGACAGCGTTTCCGGCAGCATCGGAATAACTTCACTAGGAAAGTAAACCGAGGTTCCTCGGTCAACTGCGATCTGGTCTAGTGGGGACTGTTCTTTGACATAATTGGCGACGTCGGCAATCGCGACCCAAAGAGTCCACCCATTTTTCTCCCGAGGAGCAACATACACCGCATCATCAAAGTCCTTTGCGTCCTCGCCATCAATGGTCACAAACGGCAGATTCCTTAAATCGAGACGTGTAGCAGCAATAGCGGGGTCGATGACGTCACCAAATGCTCTCGCCTGCGCAATGGCTTCATCCGAAAACTCATGCGGAAGATCATAGGTTCGTACTGCGACCTGAACCTCAATTCCAGGATCTGAGGCATGACCAACCACATCAACCACGTGCCCAACAGGCTGTCGATTTGATTCCGGGAAACTATCAACTTGCACCACCACGAATTGACCAAATTTGGCGCCATGCAATCGATCTTCAGGAATCAAAATTTCGTGCAGAAAACGGTCGTCCTCTGGGGTAACAAATGTTACTCCTGCTTGCTCTCGCAGGCGGCCAACTAGGCGTTGGTGGGTTCGATCAAGCACTTCAACAATCCGCGCTTCACGCTTACTCTTGGAATGCTTTGAGGCAGGCATGATCGCAACCAAAACTCGGTCGTCATGGAAGACTTTTCGCATTTGACGATCATGCAGATAGAGATTATCTCCATCATCATCTGGTTGGAAAAAACCAAAGCCGTCTCTATGAGCAACAACACGACCTGAAACCAAGCCTGCCCTGTCAACCAAGACATAGCGGCCAATTCGATCAGCAATCACCTGGCCATCGCGACACATCGCTGATAACCTCGCAAACAATCCATTCCGATTGATTTCTTCAGTCTTTGTCAGGGTCGCTAATTCCTCGTAGTCGAGGGGTCTACCCATTTCTTCAAGCAACTCCAAAATCCACTTACGTGAGGCAACAGGGTTGTCGTATCGCGATGCTTCAGCATCTCCGTAAGGATCAGACATAGTTTCTCCTTTCAATGCCTGTAATAATGGGGTTCGATCCAATGGAAGTCACGCATCGCTTTAAACTAATATGAACAAACGAAAACTCACACGTCAGCAAGCTTGGCGTATCGAGAAGATTCAGAAAGAGCGACTCGACCGAGCGACGAGACATAAGGCAGAGGTCGAGGAATTAATTGAATCCGGTAGTCTTGGACAAGAACAAGCTGGCCGAATCGTGGCCAGATTTGGAAAGCAGGTCGAGGTTGTCGCAGTCAACCACTTGGGGCAACCAGTTACGGACCCGATACGTTGCCATCTTAGGTCTAATCTGTCCCCACTCGTCACAGGAGATCAAGTTGTATTCCAAGCGACGGATGATGCTGGAGTAGTGACTGCGCATAAACCTAGACGCAACATTCTTGAACGACCAGACCCACGCGGTGTCATCAAGGCGATGGCGGCCAATATTGATCAACTAGTTATCGTCACAGCATTAGAACCAGAACCGCAACCCGACATGCTAGACCGTTATTTAGTTGCTACTGAAGTTGCAAACATTGCTCCACTTATCGTGATAAACAAGGTGGACCTTCTTCGCCAATCTGCAACAAATCGAGATTTCTTGATGACTATCAGGGATGTTTATGAGGTCATCGGTTACAAAGTGGTAGAGGCGACAACGAAACAACCCGGGGGTCTTGATGAACTATCTCAATACCTTACCAACAAAAGCTCAGTATTCATCGGACAATCAGGAGTTGGGAAATCTAGCCTTGTCCAGACGCTATTGCCCGACGAAAAGATACGGGTTGGCTACCTGCATCAACAAACCCGTCTGGGTCGACACACTACATCAACGGCCCGGCTATACTCATACAAAGGAGGTGGATCGATCATTGATTCACCTGGGATCCGCGATTTTGGGTTGGAGCAAATCTCACGAACCGATGTTGAACAGGGATTTATTGATATTCGTAAATTCGCACATCATTGCCGCTTTCGGGATTGTAGACATAGACAGGAACCAGGATGTGCAGTTACGGATGCTATTCAAAAAGGTAGGCTTTCTAAGCGTCGGCTTGAGTCATTTCAACGAATTTTAGATACTCTCACCGGAGGAAACGCATGAACCTCATGCAAAATCTTAATACCCTTATTCAATATGGCTTACCTGGACACACGATCTCACGGGTACTCGGAAAATTAGCCTTTTGTGAAATCCCAAAAGTAAAAAATTTCCTAATCCAACAGTTTATCCATCGATTTAAAATCCAAATGGATGAAGTAGCAGAGCCATCTTTAGACGCCTACATACATTTCAATGCATTTTTTACCCGCGCACTCAAAGAGGGAATCCGTCCGCTTGCGGGACACGGTCACATAGCATCACCGGCCGATGGAACCGTATTTGGTGGTGGGAGCTTATCCCACGATGTTCGATTAACGGCCAAAGGACATCATTTCTCTCTGCCTGAACTATTCGGGCAATCCGAATATGACATGGCCTATCAAGAAGGTCATTACCTAACCATCTATTTATCGCCTAGGGATTACCATCGTGTGCACTGTCCTATGGACGGTGAATTGAAGCATATGGTACACGTCCCTGGGCGTCTTTTCTCTGTAAATGAGTCAACAACTACATCGATCCCAGCAGTCTTCGCTCGGAACGAACGTGTCATTATGCACTTCAAAGGCAAGAACGGGCCATTTTCAGTCGTGCTTATCGGCGCGATGCTGGTTGCATCTATCGAAACACCGATTTCAGGACTTGTCACGCCGCCGGGGCGAGGCATAACGGAATGGAGCTATCATCGAGGGACACATCACAAATTTATCCAAGGCGATGAAATTGGACGTTTCCAATACGGGTCAACCGTGATCGTAGTAATACCAAAATCGAAAAAAGGATTTTCATCTGACATTTCACATGGATATACCGTGAAGTTGGGACAGTCACTCGGGCAGCTCTGAGGGCCGCCCGAATGTGCTAATTACTTCCCTGTTGGATTCTTCAGATACCGAAAGAAGTCCGACTCAGGATCGATAACTAANAGATCTTCTTTACCTGAAAATGAGTTTTTATATGCCTGTATCGATCGGTGGAATGAATAAAATTCCGGATCTTGNTTAAAAGCATTGGCATAAATCTCAGCGGCAACGGCATCACCCTCCCCNCGAATCTGTTCCGCTTCGCGATATGCATTCGCTTCTATCACNGTCTTCTGTCGATCTGCGTCAGCCTCAATNCCCTCAGCTAATTCCCGNCCCCTCGAGCGATGNTCACGNGCCTCNCGCTCACGCTCCGTGCTCATCCTNGAATACACCGCGTTNGAAACTTCGGGCGGNAGATCGATCCCCTTAACTCGAACATCNAGGACATGNATTCCNNGCTCATTCAANGCGATATCGTCTAATTCCTTAGTGATCTCTGCCATCAAAGCATCGCGTTCTCCAGAAACCACTTCAAACACTGTCCGCTCACCAAACTTGTTACGTAATCCATTGTCAACCCGGGATGCAAGAAGACTATTTGCTGAAAACTCGTCACCACCGGTCGCAGTGTAATATCTGCCAGCATCCGCAACTTGCCATTTGACAAACGAATCAACAATTAACGCCTTTTTTTCAGCGGTGAGGTATCGCTGTGGACTGGAATCCAAAGTAATCAAACGTGACTCGAATCGACGTACATCGTTCACCACTGGAATTTTGAAATGAAGGCCGGGTTGAATATCTGTAGAAACTACCTCGCCAAACTTGAGCAGGACTGCGCGCTCACGCTCGTTCACGACGTACAGCGAATTGGACACGACGGCGATAACGATTACTAAGCCGATCAAAATACTCAATTGACGTCCCGACATTAGCGAATACTCCCTCTTTGTGAATCATCAGTTTGACGCGAACGTATCTCCTGAATTACCTGGTCGGTCAATGACCGAATATCGCCCGGCGTCATGCCGCCTGTAACCTGTTGAACCGTTGATGAAGATGAACTACCGCGATTCTGATTTGCGATCGAGGGTGCTGCCTGACTCGCAATCCTGTCCAACGGCAGATACATTATGTTGGACCCAGAATCTACATCTACCATGACCTTAGACGAGCGCTGCATAACTTCCTGCACTGCATCAATATAGAGACGCTGGCGTGTGACTTCGGGAGCTTTTCGATACTCGGCAAGCAACTTCAAAAAGCGATCAGCCTCCCCTTGTGCTTGTGCAACAACCTGTTCACGATAAGCATTGGCCTCTTCGAGAACCCTCTGTGCACGGCCTCGAGCTTCAGGGATTACTCCATTTGAATAGGCTTCGGCTTGGTTCTTGAGCCGCTGCTCATCTTCTCGGGCCTTGATCACATCATCAAAAGCACCCTGTACCTGACTTGGCGGCTGACTATTCTCTAAATTAACCTTAACAACCCTCAGCCCAGCGACATAATTATCGAGATATTCTTGCAGACGCAGCTGCACGTCGCCCCCGAGCGCCTCCCGGCCCTCAGATATGACCCCGGTCATCTCTGCTGATCCTACTACGTGACGGATAGCTGAGTCAGTGGCATGGGTGAGCGTTACTTCAGGCTGCCGAACATTTAGCAAAAAATCCCGAGGATTTGAGATCACATACTGGATCGCTAGGGTTACATCCACGATGTTCTCATCCTCAGTAAGCATCACCCCTTGGGACGTATGTGTACGAACACGTGTTACGTTGATATTATTAACTTCATCAATTAATGGTGCATTCCAACGCAGGCCTGGTGTTTTAGTCTCTAGGAATTGACCAAAACGAAGGACTACAGCCCGCTCTTGCTCATCGACTTTGTAAAGGCCTAATGCGCCGTATGCAATCAAAACAATTAACGCGAGAACACCTGCCGTTTTACCTGAAAAATTAAATCCTGAGCCGTCTCCCGAACCTGAACCACCACCAGAACCACCCGATTTACCAAGCAGGCCACCCAAACTCTGTTGTAACTTCTTTAAAACCTCGTCAAGATCGGGTGGACCTTGGTCGTTTCGGTTACCACCACCCCAAGGATCGCGGCCATTATTTCCGGGCTCATTCCAGGCCATGGAGACTCCTTAATCAAGTTTATTGATCACTGCCACTACTATAAGGGCAGTGACCAGCTTTTCCACCATCTAATGATTAGTGTTGCAAGATTTGTGAAAGGAATAGTTGTGTCCGGTCATTTTGGGGATTGTTAAAAAACTCTTCGGGCTCATTTTGCTCAACTATTTGGCCGCCATCCATGAAGATCACCCGGTTGGCAACCTTGCGGGCAAAACCCATCTCGTGCGTGACGCACAACATAGTCATACCATCTTCGGCAAGACCAACCATGACATCCAACACTTCAGCAATCATCTCAGGGTCAAGCGCCGAGGTTGGTTCATCAAAAAGCATCACCCGCGGATTCATGCAAAGAGAACGAGCAATCGCAACACGTTGCTGTTGTCCACCTGACAGTTGGCCCGGATACTTTTTAGCTTGCTCAGGGATCTTAACTCGGTCCAGGTAGCGCATCGCTATCTCTTCTGCTTCCCGCTTCGATGCTTTACGTACCCAGATCGGAGCCAACGTGCAGTTCTCCAACACAGTCAGGTGAGGAAATAGATTGAAGTGCTGAAACACCATACCCACCTCACGACGAATATCGTTAATGTGTTTAGTATCTTCTGTCAACTCGATACCATCGACCACGATCAAACCCTCTTGATGCGTTTCCAACCTATTGATACAGCGGATCAATGTTGATTTACCTGAGCCAGATGGCCCACAGATCACAATCCGCTCACCACGTTTAACATCCAGGCTAATATCTTTCAGAACGTGAAACTGTCCATACCACTTATTCAATTCATCAATTTTTATAATGGTATCACCGAGCTCGGCAGATGCCATATGTGTGTCGGTGGTCATATTAATTTCTCCGATTCGTATCGAGTTTTCGTTCTAAGTTTTGACTATATCGAGACATGCCATAGCAGAACGCCCAGTAAATGAAGCCGGCAAATAAGTAACCTTCAATATCATAGCCCCTCCACTCCACTGAACGTGCCGCAGTCTGAGCCATATTCAGAAGGTCAAGCAAGCCAATGATCGAAACTAACGACGTATCTTTAAACAGCGCAATAAAGGTATTTACAATTGACGGAATTGAAATCTTCAGCGCTTGCGGAAGCGTAATAAAGACTGTTCGTCTCCAGTAGCCAAGGCCCAATGCCATCGCAGCCTCGGCCTGACCCTTCGGAATTGCTGCCAGACCCCCGCGAACTGCCTCTGCCGTATAAGCCGACTGGAACAGTGTGATCCCAATCATGGCACGCACCACTTTATCAAATTCAACACCAGCCGGGAAAAATAAAGGCAACATCACAGATGCCATAAACAGAATGGTAATCAGCGGTGTTCCGCGCCAGAATTCAATGTAGACCACACAAATTGAGCGAATGACAGGCAGCTCGGAACGACGGCCGAGTGCAAGTAAAATACCTATCGGAAGGGCCAATAGGATACCAACGAAGGCCAATGCGAATGTCAGGAGAAAGCCGCCCCATTGGGTAGTATTCGACTGGGGAATCCCAAAAGACCCGCCATAAACAACGAAATAAAATACAATTGGAAATATGCCTAATAAGGCGACTGATAACCATTTCTTCCCGGGCGTTCTCTCGAATAACAGCGGAAGCAACAACGCGAAA
Organism: Gammaproteobacteria bacterium; assembly: GCA_002730235.1. Classification (GTDB taxonomy): domain Bacteria; phylum Pseudomonadota; class Gammaproteobacteria; order Pseudomonadales; family Litorivicinaceae; genus HIMB30. Next base: position 24,201 of record PBZS01000016.1, read on the forward strand.
AACAAAATGAAAATTAATATTGGACGCCATAGCTCTTCGGGCTTTGATGCAAAATATAACCCAAACAAGATTTGTTCTAAACGAACATTAATAAACGTCCAACAGGCCCCGGCAGCATTTGCCTCGCATACTGAACGATCAGTTCCCGTCCAATTAGCTTCAATGAATGCCCACTCAACGAAAGGCGGTACGTAACTCAAGAGCAGATAAAAAAATAGGATTGTCGCGATAGAACTACTGATTGATCCAAACAGATTCTCTCGTGCCCAAGCAATTGGACCCTGCGTGTTGCTGGGTGGGGAACGATCCGGAGCGGGAATAAATATTTTAATTTCAGACATACTAACGCTCCGTCAACTGGATTTGTTTGTTGTACCAGTTCAGTACAAAGGAGGTTAACAAACTGAGACATTCGTAAACTGCGACTGTCATGCCAATGATTACAAGTGCCTGCCCCGTTTGGTTGAGCGTGATACCCGCCCAAACAGCGACAAGTTCTTCATAACCTACAGCAACCGCGAGCGAAGAGTTTTTAGTTAGGTTCAGGTACTGGCTAATGGTTGGTGGAATGATCACTCGCAATGCTTGAGGAATCGTTACCAAGTTAACTGTATCTTTTCGAGATAATCCAAGTGCTTGGGCTGCCTCGGTCTGTCCAGAAGAGACTGATTGGATCCCCGCACGGACATTTTCAGCAATGAATGCGGACGTATATAAAGTCAAAGCAAACCAGAGTGAAAAAAGCGGCAACGGCAACTGCCCACCGCCGATAAAGTTGAATCGACCCAATACTGGCTGGTCAAAGCTTAGAGGCGACCCAGAAACCAGATAGAAAATATAGCCACCAATAACTAAAGTGCCAAAAGAGATCCAGAGCACGGGTAGGNGCCGACCAGTCTCCTCAAATAGCACTTTAGCGCGTCGCGCAAGANCTAGTAGTCCAATGATTAGAACGGCCAACAGCGCCATCCAGATTGCAAAGCTGGTATTNTTTTCGACCACCGGTAANGGCGTATGGAAGCCGCGGGCGTTGAGATAAAATGCCCCCATCGCAATNGAATTCTTCGGTGCCGGCAGGGTCGGTAGGAAAATCGCAAAGTTCCAAAACATNATCTGTAAAAGTAGTGGAACATTACGNAAAATTTCAATATANACGAGCGCGCCGCGTGATATGAGCCAGTTCGGAGATAACCGAATCACACCAATGAAAAAGCCTAGTAAAGTTGCAGCAACAATTCCCAACACGGCAACCAAAATAGTATTTTGAATGCCAACAAAAAAAACGTCGATATATGTGGATTCGCCGAGCTCAAAGTCAAAGAAGGGGCTGAATCCAATCTGGAACGGTGCCACTTCATCAAAGAAACTCGTTCCAGTCTGAATTCCACGAGCGATCAGGTTATCGGCTGTCGTCTGGAATAAGGAATAAAAACCGTAAATTACTATAACAGCAGCGAGCAGTTGCACCAGTAGGGCCCGAACTTTAGGGTCCCGATGCAATGGGATACGGGTACGTTCTGTCACATTATAATCCGGTAGATATTAAAGAAAGACCGGGCGATACCCGGTCTTTAGTTAGACTCGATTACCGAATCGGGGGCGCGTAAAGGATACCACCACGGGTCCACAAATCATTAACTGATCCTGCACGAGGGATACCTATCGGAGCGACTGTACGCTCATAAATTTCGCCATAGTTACCAACCTGCTTGATGGCATTGTATGACCAATCAGCACCCAAGCCGAGAAGTTCACCCATATTACCTTCAGAACCTACCAAACGAGCAACTGCTGGATTACCAGGCTTAGCCTTCAGCCCATCGATGTTGCCGGATGTGATACCGAGCTCCTCTGCATTGATCAATGCATATAAGGTCATTGCAACGATATCCATCCATTGATCGTCACCCTGACGAACAACCGGGCCAAGAGGCTCTTTTGAAATAGTTTCCGGCAAAATCGTTACACCTGCTGGACCTGCCTTCATTTCAGTGCTCAACGCAGCCAACTGGGACTTATCAGAGGTCAATACGTCGCAGGCGCCACCTTCGAATCCCTCGCGTGTTTGGGTTGAAGTTTCGTAGCCAACTGGTGTGAATTTCATGTTGTTATTTCTGAAGTAGTCGGCCATGTTCAGCTCGGTCGTTGTCCCAGCCTGAACACATATGCTCGCGCCATCGAGCTCGAGCGTTGACTTGATGCCAGAATCCTTCATTACCATGAAGCCCTGGCCATCAATATAATTATAGTAAGTAAAATTCAATCCGAGTGAAGCTTCACGAGTCAAAGTGTGCGTGGTGTTACGTGACAACACATCCACCTCACCTGAAGCAAGCGCTGTAAAACGCTCTTTCGCAGTTAGCGGTATGAATACAACTTTACTTGCATCGCCAAGGACGGCAGCAGCGACAGCGTCGCATACAGCGGCATCAATACCTTGCATACGGCCAGCGTCATCGGGCGCAGAAAATCCTGGTACGCCACCACTGACGCCACATTTCAATTCGCCACGAGCTTTTACATCATCCAATGTACCGGCTGATGCAACTTGGGCAACAGCGACAGCTGACGCTGCGACGGATGTTGCAATTTTTACAGACAATTTCATGGAATTACTCCTGAATTAAGCGGTTTGTTTTAGTTTTCACACGGGCCTTATCAATATTGAATAGGCACCTTCGTTTTTACATGACAATATGTACGTCACGCCAAACTCTTGGTGTGCCCGCCGCCATATGTTGGAAAGCTAGCACTAGGGCTGGCCTTTCACAAGGCCTCAAACACTAGACTCTTGCTTAATTCCAACAAATACTGACCTCGTTACCCAAGAGTTCGAGCATAATCTCGTCCAAAAGCAGATCCACAAGTATCGATAGAAAATGGTTTATCGCAAGATTATAGTTGAGTGCTATTACCAATCAAGGTCATCGGGAATTGGTGGATAATCACGATCCTGCTCTTCAAGTCTCGCTAGATGTGAAAAAATTTTTTGACCTTCGAGCCGCTCGAGGCACTTCTCAAGAGTGTTCCTTGAAACAATAAAAATTGCGCCATCCATCTCAATGAGTCCTAAAAGCCCCCGTGAAAGACGATCTCGGACATCAGTACTGACGGGAAAAGGCCGAATCTTTTTACCATAACGAAAGCGGAAATCAACTCGCTCAGATCCGATACCGCGCTCGACCTCACTAGACTTGACCATGTCGCGTACTTGGGAAAGTTTTTCGGCTTTTAGTCGCTTTGCTTCTCGCTCGGTCGCCAATGCTTGATCACGTGCTTTCTTTTCTTCACGAACTTTCTGTTGGGTTTCTTGCAAACTTTCCCGAATACCGGGTCCTTTCACCTCTCTGGATGCAATACGCTTCTCATGCTTGGCCTGCTTCACTTTCTTCTTATCGGCAACGCCCAGAGCCAACAACTGATCTTGCAAGGACTTACTCATTGGAATAGTCCTCATAATAGGACTCGGCTAGATCCTCAAACCGCGTGTACTGGTCCAAAAATGCTAGTCTGACTGTTCCAATCGGCCCATTACGTTGCTTGCCGACAATAATCTCAGCGATCCCCTTGTGTTCCGTGTCTTCGTTATAAACCTCGTCACGATAAATGAAGCAAATCAAATCAGCATCTTGCTCGATTGCGCCAGATTCTCTCAAATCTGACATCACAGGGCGCTTATTGGGCCGCTGCTCCAGTGAGCGGTTCAATTGCGACAGCGCAACCACCGGACAATCCAATTCTTTTGCCAATGCTTTCAACGAACGAGAAATCTCAGAAATCTCTCCTGCTCGGTTTTCTCCACTACCTGCAACCTGCATCAATTGAAGATAGTCGATCATAATCATCCCCAGACCCTCTGGGAACTGACGAGCAATCCGACGCGCCCTTGATTTCAACTCAATCGGCGTCAGCGCAGGGGTATCATCGATATATAAGGGTTTTTCATTAAGTAAACTGAACGCCGAGGTAAGTCGCGGCCAATCTTCGTCACTCAACTTACCGGTTCGAACTTTTGTTTGGTTTATCCGGCCCAAGGAAGAAAGCATCCTCATAACGATCGATTCACCTGGCATCTCCATAGAAAAAACTAATGTTGGTTTATCAGACTTAATGACACATGCCTCAACAAAGCACATTGCTAAGGCCGTTTTGCCCATTGAGGGACGACCAGCAATAATCACTAAATCAGATTGCTGTAAACCTGCCGTCATTTGGTCGAGCTTTCTAAATCCGGTAGATATACCAGTGACTTCCGAATCTGAAGCATATAGTTCGTCAATCTTGTTTAGTGCAGCTTTCAAGTAATGATTCACGGCCTCAGGACCACCCCGCGATGGCCGCTCTTCACTAATTTTGAACACCTTAGTCTCTGCTTCATCAAGTATCTCAGCGACGCTGCGACCAGCCGTTTTACGGGCATTTTCAGAAATTTCACCGGCAATACGGATGAGTTGTCGGAGGACTGAACGATCTCTAATTATTTCTGCATATGCGGTGACGTTGCTCGCGCTCGACGCACTCGCCGCCAATTCAGACAAATATGCAATGCCACCGGCATGTTCGGCCTCGTCCATGACATTGAGCTCTTCAGAAATTGTCAGTACGTCGAGTGGACGGCCCCGCTCTGATAGCTTAAATATTGCTTCAAAAATCAATCGATGTTCCGGAAGGTAGAAATCTTCCTTTGTCACCATGCCAGAAATCTGGTCCCAAGTTTCTGCATCTAACAACAGACCGCCCAACAGCGATTGCTCGGCCTCTCGTGAATGCGGAGGAGTTTTAAGTTGCTCTAAAGCGGAATCTTCTGTTGCCATAGTTTCTCCCAGCGGCTCTGCATAATACTCAGTGGACAGAGCTTCTACCAACCTCTCTGATCAAAGAAACTAATCGCTTATCCGAAATTCTGACATTAAGTTTCGTCTCACCAAGATCCGTAATAGATTCTGTAAGCACGTCCGCTTCCTGATACAGCTTCGCTCGTAATTTGCCCTCACAAGGCTTTAATACCAACTCGTGCTCAGCTGGTGCTTGACCTAAAGCTTCGGCAAGTACCATAGTCAATGCGTCGAGACCGGCGCCACTGTTTGCGGAAATCCAAACACGGGCTGACTCATCGATTCCGGAAACCACCTCCGGTCTCAGGTCAACCTTATTCATAACCACAACACGCGGCGCTTTATGAGCTCCAATCTCCTGCAGAACTTCAAGGACCGCCTCTTCTTGCATCAGACGATCCGAATGTGCTCCATCTTGAACAAATATCAAAACATCCGCCTCAACTGCCTCTTCCAACGTCGCGCGGAATGCATCAACTAAAGCGTGTGGCAAATTTTGAACAAATCCAACAGTGTCCGCTAAAATCATTTCGGCACCACCAGGGAGTATGATTTTTCGGAGTGTCGGATCAAGAGTCGCAAATAGCTGATCGGCCGCATAGATCTTTGCCTCAGTAAGTCGATTGAACAATGTGGATTTACCAGCATTGGTGTATCCGACTAGTGCCACAGTGGGAATACCATTCCGACGGCGCGCTCGGCGGCCCAGGTGGCGGGTCTTTCGGACTTTTTCGAGCCTTTTTTTTAAAGAATTGATACGAATTGCAATTAAACGGCGGTCAGTCTCAAGCTGAGTCTCACCCGGGCCTCTTAAACCGATACCCCCTTTCTGTCGTTCGAGGTGAGTCCAACCACGTATCAGTCTTGTCCGAATGTGGTCGAGCTGCGCTAGCTCGACCTGCAGCTTTCCTTCAAACGTTCTAGCACGGCTCGCAAAAATATCGAGAATCAGTCCTGATCGATCGATTACACGGGCCTTCAACTGTTTTTCTAAATTCCGTTCCTGACTTGGCGACAAAATACCATCGAAAATCACAAGGTCGGCCTGGGTTGCTCGAACAAGCTCTGTAAGCTCCTCCACTTTTCCAACCCCGATAAAGTTCGCAGGACTTGGTCGTTGACGTTGCACCGACAGCGTTCCAACAATCTCAGCACCAGCTGAAGTAACAAGGGAGAAAAACTCATCAACATCGGGAAGATAATAAGGTTCACGAATCGTCACGGAACAAATAATTGCTCGCTCCCCACCTGTTTCACGTTCAAAAAACATGATCAAGCTCTCTCGACAGCCAAATTTCTGCTTCTGTTACAGGCAACGAGCCCGCCACTTCGATCATCGTATTGGTATCGGCTCGCCAACTCCTCAACCAAGTCATCTGTCTTTTCGCCAGTTGCCGCGTCGCTGCCTTTGCTTTTTGCCTCATCTCCAGTTCCGAAATATCACCATCCAAAAATTGCCACATTTGTCGGTACCCAACGCTCCGCATCGATGTACAACTCAGAGAGAGCTCGGGGCGTTGTTTGAGGGATCGCACCTCTGTCTCAAGACCGTCAGTGAGCATCTCATCGAATCGTCTATCTAGTCGGTTTTTTAGTTGCTCTCGATTACTGGGCCACAGCGTAAGTATTGCGATTTCGAAAGGAATCCCGGCAATCCGATGATCAGCGCTACGTCCCGACCAAAATGAGCGAATGGAGTCGCCAGTGATTAAGCGCACCTCCAACGCCCGCTCAATACGAGACGAATGATTCGGATGAATCATTTGAGCTGCATCAGAATCAAGACTTTCCAGCCAAGCATGAACAGAAGGCCAGCCAGTTTGCTCCGCCTTCTTTCGTATCTTATTCCGGATAATCGGGTCCGATCTAGGTAGCGGGTCCAATCCATCTAGCAACGACTTCAGATACATTATCGTGCCACCCACTAAACAAGGAACAAGATTACTATCCCAAGCCCTCTTGATCGCTTCGGTCGCGTAAGCTACGAATTGACCTACATCAAACGGATGCTCTGGCGGGACAAGATCGATGAGCTCATGAGGGTTCCGCAACAATTGCGCAGCAGTTGGTTTGGCAGATCCGATGTTTAAGTGCTGATATACCATCACAGAGTCGGCACTCAAGAGCCGAATCGGGAATTGTTCGGAAAGCCTCATAGAAAGATTGGTTTTTCCGATCCCTGTAGGGCCTGTAATGACAAGAATTAGTCTGGGATTAGCCAACATTCGCCTAGTCTAGCCTATCCTTGACTTACGGTAGAGTCCTCACTATGATCCGCTCGCTCGCAAACACGGCCCAGGTGGCGAAATTGGTAGACGCGCTAGCTTCAGGTGCTAGTGGGGGAAACTCCGTGGAGGTTCAAGTCCTCTCCTGGGCACCACCGCAATACCCAAAATCGGTTTAAATTCAATTAGTTAAGATTCTTAAGAGCTCTGAAACCCATCGTTATTAGGGACTTTTGTAGGGACATATGCCTACACTGGTCACATGGATGAGCTTATGAATCTCAAACACCTGACCCAAAATAATGGCTACTGGCAGTACGAACGCCGTGTGCCCAAGATCGTTTTATCGCACCCCTACTGGGGGCAAAAAAAAGCATGGAAACGACCATTGGGACTAAAAATCGGAAGCCCCGTGGAAGATGTGCTATCCGCATGGAAAGAGCTCCACCAAACCTTTGAGACTTCACTGGCAAATATCAAAGAACGTAATCCACACATCTTGGACAAACGTGAGCGTCGACGCAGAGCCGAAGCACACCTCAAGATGTTTGACCTTAAACCACACGACGGGTCACTCGCGGGGATTGAGGATGATAATGAACGCAATCATCAGCTTGAATATCTGGATCACGTCCGGGAGCTTTCTGGGGCCTTTGATGACTATGTGCACTGGGACCAAACCCATCAGATGAAAGCACGGGAGGATGGTAGCGGCCTCTTACCTACCGATGACGAAATGCCTCCAACGGTGCGTTTGCAAAAAGAGGCT
>PBZS01000017.1 GCA_002730235.1 Gammaproteobacteria bacterium
CGAGCGATCCATAGATCCGCACCGCGAGATAGCTCGATGACCTGCTGAGAATTCCAGACATCAAGCTCTTTAGCTAGATGCTTAGGGACATCAGTCATACCGGTGATCCCGCAGTAACGAGGGTAACCGTCGGTATTGGAATCTTCAGGCAGGTGGCGAAACCACTCCTTTATGATGTCCGCTGAGAGCCAATCATCGGCATATGCCTGGAGGCGCGGGTCGCGCACCGTAAAATATTGTGCGCCATGATCCAGCCGGCCACCCGCCATACGGCGTGTCGCCATACGTCCACCGAGACCGCGACCTTTGTCAAGTATGCGCACGGACTTATCTGCCTTGCGTAGTTCGGTCGCGCAAAGGAGACCAGAAATTCCGGCTCCAATAATAAGGATGTCTGTAGCTTGCATGAGAATTAGGGTGGCGGGAACCTAAGGTTAGGAAAGTGTTTGTTTTAAAGCGATTTCGAGTTCGGCTTGCTGCCACTCGAAACCGAGCTCAGTCAGTGACTTGGGAAGGACGCCCAGATTACTGAGAACGGTTTCCCTACCCATTTCGCCGAAGAAGATTTTAACAAGGCCTGAAGGCAAGGGGAAAACCGTGGGGCGACCCAAAACCTTACCGAGTGTTTTCGTAAACTTACTGTTTGTGACCGGCTCTGGTGCCACCGCGTTGACCGCACCTTGCACAGATACATTTTCCACTGCGAAGACATAGGCCGACACGAGATCGGGCAAGCTGATCCAGCTCATCTTTTGCCGGCCATGACCGATCCGTCCTCCTAATCCAGCTTTAAAAAAAGGCAACATTTTAGCTAATGCGCCGCCTTGACCGGAAAGAACGATACCGGTGCGCATGAAAACGACACGAACCCCTGCTTCGATTGCAGGGTTAGCAGCACTCTCCCACTGGCGGCACACCTCAGCGAGAAAGCCTAGACCAGGCGGGCTACTTTCATCGACAACTCCCTCAGGTTGGTCTCCGTAGTAATTTGTGCCTGAGGCACAAATGAGACTAGGAAGGGCCTGCGACTGAGCGATTTTTTCAGCAAGTAGGCGAGTACCATTAACGCGACTATTAACGATGCGTTTTTTCGCTGAAGAGGACCAGCGCTGCGCTATTGGCTCACCCGCTAGGTGGACGACGAGATCTATACCTTTCAGAGCTAAATTATCAAACTCTCCTCTACTAGGATCCCAGAAGAATTCATTAGCATTTAAAACCTTTGATCTCTTTAGGAGAGAAACGCTATAACCTTCCTTCGTAAGATGTTTCAGCAGAGCAGCACCTATTAGGCCGCTTGACCCAGTCATTAGAATATTTTTTTTCAAGTGTTTAAGACCTCATCGTTTTTAGGTAATCTTCAGCTATCCCAAGAATTCTATTTTTATCACTCGGGCCCTTCTTATCGAAATTATTTATAAGCATATTTACGCGAGGGTTCTTTTTCATTACTGACCTATTTTTATCCATAAATCTCCAAAAAAGAGCATCCCAGGTGGGACACCATTCCCCTTTTGAATAATTACTCATCTTTAAGACATAATTACTTGAGCTTATGTAAGGCTTAGTCGCAAATGATCCTCCATCAGAAAACTGGCTCATTCCAAAAACATTAGGAACCATAACCCATTCGTATGCATCTATATACATTTCCATGAACCATTGATAGACACTGTTTGGCTTGATCTCGCATAGCATCATAAAATTACCAAGTATCATCAATCGTTCAATGTGATGATTATACCCAAATTTAATTACTTTCCTTATGCTGTCATCAACTGGCAAGATACCTGTCTGAGCGGTATAAAATGCTTCAGGCATGGGCTCATTAAATCCCCAGAAATTACTAGTCCTAAATTCCTTTTCTCTAATCTCATACATCCCCCTGATAAACTCTCTCCAACCTATTATCTGACGAATGAAGCCTTCCAGAGAATTAATGGGTATGTCATTATCCTCAGAAAACTCTAATGTCTTTTTAATTACATATGCTGGTGTCAAAAGACCGCAGTTTAGCATGGGAGATATCACNCTGTGATTAATAAATAATTCATCTTTTAAGATAGCATCTTCGTAAGATCCAAANTCCTTGAACCTCTCATTTAAAAANTCTTCGAACCATTCTTGCGCTTCAATATGATTAGAGGGATACAATTGAGCGCTTGGCAATGAGCCTATATTTTTAGGGAACTGTTCATTAATTTCATCGACAGCTCTTTGAAATAAACTACCAGATGGATGGCGAATTAATGGCACTTTCTTACTCTTAGGGTAACTTTTTCTGTTGTCGGAATCAAAGCTCCACTTACCCCCTAGCGGCAGATCGCTATCAATAAGAATATTATGCTTAATCCTCTGTTTTTTATAAAAATCTGCATGCCTAAAGATTCTTTTATCTGATCTAAAAAATGCATCCTCCGTTATACTACTGTTTAGAAAACTTGCGTTAGTAACAGTAAGTAAATCTATACTATTATCCAAGGCATACCTTTTTAAATCCGCGAATAAACCAGAGTCTATTGGATCTATGATAGTTAAGCCAGTTACGCCTTCGCTCTGAAAGAAATCAAAAAGCTTACCTAAGTCAGACCTAGGGTCTTTTGCGCTTATATAATCATACTGTAGATCTATGGAATCTAAGTGCTTACAATATTCAAGTATCGCATGCCTTAGAAATATAAGTTTCTGTATATTATAATTATATTTCTTGAAATACGAATTTTCCTCTAGGAGATAAATTCTATTAGCCCTGATTTCATCGGGTAATGTAAAAAATAACTGGTTTGGTAATACTAAACTTATTTTCATTTAAATTAAGAATTCTTAAAAGTGGCGAGTGCTTCTAACGCTCTCTTTCTTCCAAACGAATGTTCGATTATAGGTTTAGGGTAATCTATACCTAAATCTAAACCAAAAGACTTTAACTCAGGCTCAGATGCTTCCCAAGGCTCGTGAATATACTTTGGGGTAACATTACTTAATTCGGGCACCCAACGTTTCACATAATTACCCTCGGGATCAAACTTCTTACCCTGAGTAATTGGATTAAAGACGCGGAAATAAGGCGCAGCGTCGGCACCACAGCCAGCGCTCCATTGCCAGCCGAGGGTATTACTAGCCAGATCGGCATCGACTAGCGTATCCCAAAACCAACTAGCTCCTTCGCGCCAATCTTGCAGCAGATGTTTCACGAGAAGGGATGAAACAACCATACGAACGCGATTGTGCATCCACCCCGTAGCATGAAGCTGACGCATGCCCGCATCGACAATGGGGTAACCTGTCTGCCCGCGCTGCCAGCGCTTAAGGGCATTCGAATCGGGCTGCCAAGGGAAATCAGCATACTTTCCGTGAAGTGGCGCAGCGGGTGTTTTTGGAAAGTGGTAGAGCACGTTGTAGGCAAACTCGCGCCAATAAATTTCCTTGGCATAGACCTCAGGCCCTTCCTTGCTGAGGTCGTGCTTTGAATTGAGCGCATGCATGATTTGACGCGGGCCGATCAAACCCCAATGCAAAAAGGGCGACAAGCTAGATGTGCCGTCCTCGCTCGGGATATCACGCGCCTGGTTGTAGCCTTCGACTGCTTGACTAAGGAATTTGTCCAGCCTCTTTTGAGCGGCTGCCTCACTCACTACCCAGTATGAGTCAAATTTACGATACCACTGCTTCTCCGGCAAGAGGCCGAGAGAATCCAAAGCCACCGTCTGCGGATAGGTGTCAGGGAACTTAAGTGAATCAAAATCAGGTTCGGCGATCGGTTCAATCGGACGGTCTTTTACCTTTTTCCAGTAAGGCGTGTAAACCTTGTAGGGATTTCCCCCGCCCGTGGCGGCGGTGTGCGGTTCGTTAAGTAAGGAGCTATTAAAACTCTCCACTTCAATGCCATGCTCGCGCAATTGACGCTTGATCGAAGCATCCAACTCCCGTTGCGGCGACTCGTAACGGCGATTCCAATAAACGCGCTTCGCCCCAGTCTTTTCGATGATGTCTCTCAGTTGCCCTAGAGAGTCGCCTTCTCTTAAAACAAACTCACCTCCCTTATCTTTCAACGCCTCACTTAGGCTCCTCAAAGCCTGATGCAACCACCACTTCGAAGCCGCACCCGGTTCCCAATCACCTGCCTCGTCGGGTGACCAGATGAAGGCAGGAACCACAGGCGCTCCCGCTTCAATAGCAGCTTTAAGGGCAGAATTGTCCCTCAGGCGAAGATCCTTACGGAACCACAGAATTGTAGGGGATAAAGACATAATGATAGAGCGCTAGATCTTAACGAAACTTACACAAGAAAGAGATACTGTTCGCCTCTTGATTCCACTATAAAACCAGTCAATGTAAAATAATGGAAACAATCACCGCAATCAAAGAGCGTCGCTCCGTCAAACACTACGACCCCGTCCATGAAATGAGTGAGGCTGAGATCAACGCCCTCCTTGAACTGGCGCTGCTCTCACCGACTTCCTTCAACATGCAGAATTGGCGCTTTGTCGTCATGACGGATCCTGAAAAGCGTGCCGCCATCCAGGCTGCCGCTTGGAACCAAGCGCAAGTAACCGAAGCCTCCATTACCATCTTGCTCTGCGCCAACCTAAATGCCCACGAGGACGCCGGCCGCTACTGGGTGCGCGCCCCGCAGTCTGTGCAGGATATGCTCGTACCCATGATCGCACCATTGTATCAGAATAATGCGCAACTACGGCGCGACGAAGCCATGCGCTCGATCGGCATCGCAGCGCAGACCCTCATGCTGACTGCCAAATCAATGGGCTACGACTCCTGCCCCATGATCGGCTTCGATCCTAAAAAAGTTGCCGAAATTATCGACCTACCTGAGAATCACGTGATCGGTATTATGCTAACGGTGGGCAAGGCGCTTAAAGGCGCCAATGTCCGTAGTGGACAGCTACCCTATGACGAGGTCGTTTTTCGCAACGGTTTTTCGAGATAAAAGTGATCCAAACTTACGGAATCAAAATTCCGAGGCTAGGCCAATCCAAGTTTCCCCAAGCCTGGGTTCTCAATTAAAATGGCAGCGCCAGCTTTGTACGATTCTTCTTAAAAATGTTTTGCTTCGCCCTGCACAGGNCANTTCAATNCTCCTCATGTACGAACTATCAGGAACCGTAAAACAAATCTTCGAAGAGAAAACTTTTGGCAGTGGCTTTAATGTACGCGAATTCGTCGTCACTACTGAGGCCGACAAATATCCGCAGGATATCTGCCTGCAGTGTGTCAAAGAGAAAGTCGAAATGGTCAACCAGCTGAAAGAGGGCGAAAAGGTGAAAGTATCTTTCGACCTCCGTGGCCGAGAGTATCAAGGCCGCTACTTCGTCAATCTAAACGCGTGGAAGGTCGAGTCCGCTGGCGCTGGGTCTGATAGCTCCAATAATGGCGACGAGCCACCCCCCTTCGACCCATCCGATGAGATTTTAGACGAGGAGCCTCCGTTTTAAGCCTCCAGCTTAGCCAAAACTCAGTGGTTGCGCTTCATTAGCAAATTCCTTTTTCTAAACACGAATTTTAGGTAAATGAAACGCATCGTCATCATCAACGGCCCGAACCTCGATCGCCTCGGCATACGCGAGCCAGACATTTACGGCGACCAAACGCTGACAGATCTAGAGAATTTACTAACCGAGGAAGCAGAGTCTTTGGGTGTACAGGTGCAATTCTACCAGAGTAATCACGAGGGCTTTATCATCGACGAAATTGGAGAATATTCTGACTCAGAGGTGTTCGGCCTCATTCTCAACCCTGGTGCCCTCACTCACACCAGCCTCGCGCTCCGCGACGCCATCGCTGGGAGCGACCTACCTGCAATCGAAGTTCACATTAGTAATATTTACCAGCGCGAGGACATCCGCCAGCACTCACTGACTGCTCCCGCCTGCATAGGCGTCATATCAGGTCTCGGCTTCGATAGCTATGTCGCCGCATTGCGCCATTTGGCGAATCTCGATTAATTTTACAGACATTACTCACCACAAACAAGGCATACCGCCTCAAAATAACCAAAAACGAAAGATAACACCATGGCAGACGAACCTAAAGGACTGAACAAACCCGTAAAACTTAAAGCCGACTTGGCTTCCTTCCTCGGAGCAAGCGAGCTCCCGCGCACAGAGATCACTAAAAAGCTCTGGGACTATATCAAAGGTCAAGGCCTCCAAACAAAGACTGAGAACGGTTCTCCTGAAAACGCCGGCAAATATATTGTAGCCGACGCAAAACTCGTTTCCATCTTCAAAAACACAAAGTCGACCAGCAAGTCTGGTAAACTAACTGACCTTACTAGTATCAGTGAAGGTGAAACCATCAACATGATGCAAATGGCCGCTGTAGTCGGTGCCAACATCGAGTAAGACTCATACAAGTTCATTTCCAAAACGGCTACTCCATTAGGAGTAGCCGTTTTTTTGTAATCTCCTAGCTTCGATCTATCCAGGCGGCAGCAGTTTTGCTAGTTCTTCAAGATCTCCGAAGTGCTCGGCTAGATCCTTTGCACTACCTAGGTGCCCGAGGGTATTTTCAAACAACTCGCGCTTCTCTTTTTTGAGCTGCTGAATACGTTCTTCAATCGTGCCTTGCGTGATCATGCGATAAACAAAGACGCGGCGATCTTGACCGATTCGGTGAACACGATCCACCGCCTGCTCCTCCACAGCGGGATTCCACCACGGGTCGAGCAGAAAGACATAGTCCGCCGCGTGCAGTGTAATGCCAGTGCCCCCAGCGCGTAGACTGACGAGTATGACGGCGGGTTCTTTTGTATTCTGAAAGATTTCGACTGGTTTAGCGCGGTCTTTGGTTTCGCCACTGAGTTCGAGTAAAGCCACCTTTGGGAAGGTCCTTTTAAGCAAAGGCTTCAGTCGCTTTAGGAGGCTCAAAAATTGACTAAAGATAACTACCTTGCGTGCGCCATCACCACTAAGGGCTTCTTCGAGACGTGTGAGTAGCATCTGTATTTTACCACTCTGCTGGATGTCGGCATTTACATCGGGAATCAGCCCAGGATCGCAGCAAGCTTGCCTCAAACGAGTGAGCAGCGAGAAGAAGTGCATGGATTGTGTCTGCATGGCCGCTTGTAAATCGTCGCCCAGTTCATCGCGTCCTCGCTCGAGTAGCTTCTCATAGGTCTGACCTTGCAAGTCAGTGACAGGACAGATTAAATCCATCTCTACTTTCGGCGGAAGGTCCTTACCTACCATATCCTTCTGCCGGCGAAGAATGAAGGGCGTCAATTGTTGCCGCAGACGGTCGGCAAAGGTCTCACGGAAGCCTGTATTACCAGACTCGACGGCATCTTCAAATCGATGGCGCGAGCCAAGCAAGCCAGGCATCAAAAAGCGAAAGAGCGTCCACAGGTCGAGCAAACGGTTTTCAATCAGTG
>PBZS01000018.1 GCA_002730235.1 Gammaproteobacteria bacterium
TGATGCTGCCGATCATCAGCTTCGCCGCGCTTTATTTTCTCTACTTTCAAACCCACAAGCAACTGAGACCCCGGGGTAGTTGGATCGTCTTTCTTTGGATTTCCGCGTTCGCTATGACCTCGGTCGGAGCCTTCCAACTGTTTCGGGCGGTTGGAAACTTTTTAGAATAAAGCTTCCGGCTCTCAAAGTCAGGTTCGATTTTGAGGCCGCTTTCGAAGCTGAAAATGGTGGCGGTGGCGGGAGTCGAAATCGCTAAAATATTAGTCTGCAACGCTTTGTGGGGATAGATTTCGGCATTGCGTGCACTTTGGTTGCATTAGCTTGTGCCATTTATGACATGAAAATGACATGAAATAAATAGTCGGGGGAGGGCGTCTTGTCGATGGCACCAGGGGATATTATTACACATCGATAACCCCCTAAAAAATTAAGATATTCATGGGATTTCAATTGGATCGAGAAAAGCGCATGAGGCTCTCATTAGTACCTCCTAAAGGTTATTGGGATTGAGTGAGGCGACACTTTTACGGAGATACACAAAGATAGTCATTACTTCCTGCAAGAAACCTTGATAAATCGAGCGGGTTGAATTCAGGGGTCGGTCTTTGTTAAGTTTGTGTTGCTTGGATAAGAGGTGCACTCATTTATGTTTGTGCACGGGCTTCGAGCTCTGCCCTTGGAATCTTCGAAGCGTTTTTGATAGAGAAACTGACGAACAGTTAGCCTTCCAATCCATAGCGGTAACCGCTGATTACGCTACGCTGCATAAAAAGCCACAATTCGCTAGTAAACGAACTAACGATCGCAGCATGGCCAATTACTTACGGCTATCGAAACGGTTTTTAAAAGATCGGGTTTTTTATGGCCTGCCTTTGCTTGCAGGGCGAGTCCACGATCGAGCATAATAAGGTAGTTTGCGAGTGCTGACGGGTCTGCATTCTTTGGCAAATCACCCTCTTCTATTGATCTTTCGAATCGCTTAACATACCGCAAAGTAAGGTCAGAAAATATATCATTTAAATAATGTCGAATAGGGTCGGACGAAGGGCTGGATAAAGCTGCGCCCAAAGCGACAAGGCAACCCTCGGGATAGTCCTCAGATGTCATGAGTTCAACCAAACCTTCGAGACAACATTTAGCTACAAGCCGCGAATCTGGTTGACTTATTGCTTTGTCGTGGATCGGCCGAGATTTTTTGCGATAATTTTCAATGCACGTTTCAAAAAGTTGCTGTTTGTTGCCGAATGCACCGTATATGCTCGGTGCTTCTAGACCCGTTGCCGATTCGAGTATGCGCATGCTAGTCCCGTCATACCCATGCGTCCAGAAGGCTTTCATGGCAACATTGACGACCTTGTCGCGATCGAATTTACGCGGTCTTCCCACGGGTCTCGTTTTGTTCTTAAGGGGCATAATAAAGAAGTTGTCACGTCTGAGTTACAAAGTCAACAAAACCAATATTATTTTAACGGTTGTTAAGGTATTATTGACATAGGATTTAAAATCATGCTGGCTAAATTTTCTAGGTTGGCATTTTTTGCCGACATTCATCATGGGCCCCCTGCCGTGTGGGCAGGGGGCTTTGTACAAAAAACACAACAATTGATATCGGTGAGAAGCTATCAATTAAACCTGCCATCGACTCCAGTAGGGTGATGCTGGTGCCTTCGTAACAGTGTTGCCAAAAGGTCATCATAAAAGTGCTTAGATGCCATAATGGCCAAAACCCCTTTGGTTGCGAAGGGATTAACAGCCGGTATGGGAAGGCAGGCTTTAAGAGGCTTACCTTTCGGAACGGACAGGAGGTTGCACACAAAATTAGCGTAAATCTAATTTTATTGGAGTAGTAAGATCATACAAAACGTGTGCAGCAATGCGCAAATGATTTAGCGATCGTTAAATAAATATTGACAAAACCTCTGTGGATTTGATCGTCATATGTTTATGACCAAAAATATATTACCCAAAATCAGAATATCGTTACTGTTGGCATTTTTTCTAGCCGGTAGTGCGAATCTTTACTCGCAACAAACTGACCGATTAATTACCGTAAGAAAGCTCGCGGTTAAGCCGGATAGGATCGAGGAATTCAGAGCCTTACAGACGGAAATGTCTGAGGCATGGGATAAAGCTGGAAGAGGCAGGCGCTGGATTTGGAAACGAATGGATGGCGATCTGCACACGTTTCACATAATATCTGAAAGTGATAGTTTTGCCGAAAGGGGAAGCGGGGAGCCAATAATGGATCAAGCACATAGGGATCTGTGGTTAAACGCGATGAATGAGACCATTCGTAGTAGGGAATTAATCACGACCCGGAGAGTTTTATCAATACCGTTAAAGGGGAAACCCAAATATGTTGTCGTTACCCAAAGAACGATCCTACCAGGCAAAACCTCAGAATACTTCGACTTTATAGAAAGTAGATTGCCAACTTTTGAAAAAAGCGGGAGCAATGGAAGGGTTTGGGATCGGGTTTTGTACGGAGGTAGCAACCACACTATCTCCACTGGACGTTTCATCGATTCCTGGGCGGAGCTAGACGGCCCCCACATTGACCTTCCTGCCGAAGAGAGGCAGCGAATATTTGAGGGAGTTACTGATTTTTTCGCAGGAGACTACGATAGGTACGTTTTGAGGTTCGAAGAGGAGATGAGTACGGGAAGTTTCTAATATTTCTATTTTTCCTGGTGGTAGGAAAAAACTGCGGGCGGATCAGAACACAGAACGATCTGCTCGCTTCAAAAAGGTTATTATTCAAATCATTCACACAGATGAAACTAAGCTCTCAGTCAAAGTTTTTAGAAAAGAGATTTAAACCTGTTAAGTCATGCAAAATAAAAATAAACACCGGATGGAGATCTTAAAATCAGCAACATTGGCTTTTATAAGAAACGTTTCAACTGTATCAGCTGCCGTCTTCCTGTTCTCATCCGACGCTCAAGAATTACGCAATAGTAGGGAATCAGCAGTATTTCCGCCTCTTACGTCTGAGCAACAAGCAGCGAAGGAGGCCCTATTAGATTCAATACAACTGTCCCCGGATGCACCGCGCCCGAACATTATTATGCTATTCGCAGACGACTTAGGTTACGCGGATATTGGGTGCTACGGTTCCAACGATATTCCCACTCCGAACATCGACAGCCTTGCTGCTCAGGGCATGAAGTTCACCAACGCATATGTCACAGCAGGAACCTGCAGTCCATCTCGTGCCGCCCTCCTAACTGGACAGTACCAGCAGCGATTCGGTTTCGAGTTCAACACCAGCAATAGAGCTATAACTGAACGGTTGGGACGCGGACTAGATCCATTCGCCCCTATTATTTCGGACGTACTCAGCAAGGCTCTGTACAAGACAGGTATGGTAGGTAAATGGCACCAAGGAACGCGGGACCAATTCCATCCGGTAAATCGTGGATTTGACGAATTCTATGGGTTCCTGGCCGGTGCTCACGCCTTCCTTGATCCAAAACGCCTAACAAAGGAAGAGAGAGCCGTGGCTGGAGGTGGCGGCAATACCGGTCCCCTCTTCCGCGGTTTTAATCCAGAAGTCGAAGACGAATATCTTACCGACGCGTTCGCAAGGGAGGCCGTCGACTTCATCAGCCGACAATCAGCCAATCAGCCGTTTTTCCTCTACGTGCCATTCAATGCCGTGCATACGCCCCTCGAGGCAACGCAAAAGTATAAGGATCGATTCTCCAATGTCGCCGATCTCAAGCGTCGTATCTACTATGCAATGACTAGCGCCATGGACGACGCGGTCGGGGATATCATGGCGGCCGTTAATAGCAGCGGCTTCTCTGACAACACTCTGGTTGTGTTTTTCAACGACAACGGTGGCCCGATTTATACGGAAGTTCAAAGCAACGGTCCTTTGCGAATGGGCAAGCTTTTCCTGTTCGAGGGGGGTATCCGCGTCCCGTTGATCATTAAATGGCCGGGCCAAATCGATGCTGGCAGTGTGAGCGACGCTACAGTCAGTGCTCTCGACTTGTTTCCAACTTTTGCAAGTGTCGCCGGGGCGAAGTTGCCCGAAGAAATAAAGATGGACGGCTTCGATCTCACCGAATGGCTATTAGGAGCACGCACTGATAATGTTCATGATACGCTCTTCTGGCGGAATGGCGATAACAAGGCGATGCGAAAAGGCAAATGGAAGATGGTCGAAGTACCCGGGCACGTATGGTTGTTTGATCTAGAGGCCGACATCAGCGAGAAAAATAATCTAGCCGAACAACGCCCAGAAGTCGTAAACGAACTGCAGCAGGCCTTTCGCGATTGGGAAACTACAATCGAAGACCCAGCTTGGCCAGCGAAGCCAAACACAAACAGCCCTCCAACAATTATCGACGGAGTGGAATATCGCTTCAAAGTTTAAGCTTCCCCGAATCAAATTGGAAGAGTTGGAGGAATGAATTATCCGTTAAGCCTGGATTTAAAATCTTATCTCAAATGAAGCCTATAATCGAAAATGATGGATGGAGTAAACGTATCCATTATATGGATAATTTAAGAGCGATAGCAATGTTCCTAGGAGTTATTTTGCACGCATGTGTTTTTTACAATAGCTGGCCTATTCCGGGAATCAACCTTCACGCAGAGACCTCCGAGACACTACACCTGATTATAGAAACTATTCATGTATTCCGAATGGAATTATTTTTCCTTGTTTCGGGCTTCTTTGCGTCTCTATTCCTGAGCCGAAAGGGGCTTAAAAATCTTTTTGAGAACAGGATTAAACGCATCTTGTTGCCTTTAATTGTATGCGTACTACTCCTACAACCTTGGTGGTCTGCCATTACCGTTGATTTAGTAAATAATGGAAATCTTAATTTCTGGGAACTTTACTTCTCACATCTATTAGATCCGCTGACAGTTTTTAGATACGAGCGTCCAATTGGTCAGTGGTTTCAACACATATGGTTTCTAGAAGTACTATTTATTTTTGTTACGTTTCAAATATTAATTAATTTTTTATCTCTTAAGTTCAGTAGGTTTAGCGAGGCAACTTCTTATACAATCCAAAGACTGCTATCAGGGAGATTTGGAATATATTGGATGGTTGCAATTACCTATGGAACCTTGCTTCTGAGTCCTCCTTGGTCCGACGTACCAGCGGTTGGTGTTTCGCTGAGCACGCTTGGATTTTTCGGGTTATTTTACTTTTTCGGTTACTTCGCGTTTAAATCCCCAAAAATACTAGGTTCTGCTTTAGATAATTTAAAATATAATTGGATTCCTCTTTTTCTAGGTTTCGGTTTCTTGGTAACGAAGACTAGCTTTGTATTTTTATCTATACCGATCGAAATATTGGGCCAGGATATGGCCTTTTTCAAAGGTACAGAAGTTGATGGGAAAATTGCTTGGACTTTTCCAATAGTTAATAATATCTTTAGTTTCGCTGGTTGGAGTTTTGGCGACATAAAGTGGCACGCTTTTTCTTTAGTAAAATCGTATACTGCTTGGTTTGCCGTGATCGGTTTCATCTTTTTGTTTAAGAAGTTTTGGAATAAAGAAAATGCGGTTTGGAAATATTTATCGCAGTCATCTTATTGGGTATATATCTTGCACTTTCCTCTTCAATGGTCTTTGTATACTCATTTATTTAACAACGATGAACAGAGTCCTATTGTAGGATTCGTGGGAATACTCGCTATAAGCACAACTATTTGTTTAATTTCATACCATTTTCTTGTTCGAGGAAGTTTTGTTGGAGTTTTTCTGAATGGGCGTAAATATTCATACTCCTTCCGAGAAGAATGGAAAATAATAAAAGTTTACTTATGTAGCAGAGCTTTGGTGCCAGTCCTAGCTACTGCACTAGCTTTGTTTCTCATAGGCTACATTGAGCGCGAGCCCGGTATTCGAATAACGCAGTACGCCAGTTGGAGCGATGAGGAAAAATTAAAAGAAGTATTAGTGTCTAATCCTAATGCGATCGCTAACGGAAAAAGACCTGATGGTCGCAACGCGTTACACATGGCGAGCACTACGTTGCATCAACAGGCTTCGATGCAGCCAAATTTTGAAGAATTAGATAGGATAATTAGGCTTCTGGTCGAGAGTGGTATAAATCTTAATGCTGTAGATAAAACTGGACAGACTGCCCTTCATTATGCCGCAAAAACGGGTAACTTGGCAGCAATCGATATTTTATGTAGTCTAGGTGCAAACCCAAACATACCATCCGATTGGATAGGGGAAACACCTTTGCACATAGCAGCTGCTCTAGGTCATCCAGAAATGATAAAAGTTCTTATTTCAAGCGGAGCTGATCCGAGCCTAAAGCGGAAAACTGGGGATACTCCCGAGGCCCTCCACGTCAAATTTCATGGGAATGGATTTGATCAAGACCTTATCGCAGGCGTGACCAATAGATAATTGCAAACGCGTTCTTCAGGATTACAAGCAAGCGGTTAAGTGGTACACGAAAGTGGCCGAGCAAGGGTTCGCCTCCTTCAATCATTTGGAATTGCCAGAAACGAGAAGNTGTTATTGTCAGGATCTCTTACGGAANACAATAAAAACTTGACCCTATGTTGAGGAATGACTANGGGATTTTTCTAGCCAATCTCACATCTGGCTTGTCGGAAACCCTTACAGTTCGATAGGAGCGGCGATTTATAACGATTATTGAGTAGATCCACAAGAAACGCTCTCCGTAGTATTAAAGTTAACTGATCAAAGATCCAGAGATGGAATCATCTGGATAGAATTGAAAAAAATAAATAAATATGAAAGCTCATAACGTATCTTTAGTAAATTCGGTAATACTCATCGCGATGAGTGCCTGGGGTTACTTGGCCTCAGAGGCCCCTTCTATTACCGCGTTAATCCCTTTATTTTTTGGTGTTATATTATTGCTCTGCTACCAAGGTGTAAAAAAACAAAACAAGGTTATTGCTCATGTCGCTGTTTTATTGACTCTAGTAGTTCTTGTTGCCTTGTTCATGCCGTTAAAAGGAGCCATCGGTCGGTCTGATACAGAAGCGACTGTTAGGGTCGCGTTAATGATTGTAACCTCCGCTTTATCTATGGTTTATTTTATCAAAAGTTTCATAGACGCTAGAAAAGATAAAGAAGCGGCAGATGCGTGAACGGAAGCTCCGGTTGCTGTGAAGATCCGCCTCCAGCTTTAGCGTTACAGCACTGGCATTCTCCCAAGGCCTTTTGGTCACTCTCGTCCCTCGCGCTCTTCATCTTCTATTCAATCAGCGGATCATAGAAACCTACGCTCCTATGCCCTCTCGCCCTCGGCGCAGATCTCTCCTTGTTTTTCCTCATCAGCTCTTCGCAGAGCATCCCGGACTCGCGGAGGAACCGTCCCAGATCTACCTGATCGAAGACAGTCTTTTCTTTGGCGACAACGAGCATCCAGCCCGCTTTCACAAGCAAAAGCTCTGGCTGCACCGGTCCTCCATGAAGCACTTTGAGACCAGGCTAAGGAAGGCCGGGCACACCGTTACCTATATCGAGCATGTTCCCGGAACCTCTGCCCTGAAGCTCCTCTTCGAAGAGATGATTCAGCATACCAATGAGGATCTCCTCGTGGCCGAGGTTCACGATTTTCTTCTCCAAAAGAGATTGGATCGCTTTTGCTCCCTGTATTCCAAAGACATCGAATCCCTCAAAACGCCCATGTTTATCAATGACGGGGCGACCAACCGGGGATTTAGGGACGGCAAAAAACGCTGGTTTATGGCGGACTTTTACAAGTTTCAAAGACGGAGACTGGGTATCTTGATGGACGGGGACAAGCCCACCGGGGCCGAGTGGAGCTACGACGAGCAGAATAGGAAGAAAGTTCCCAAGCGTATGCTCAGTGAGATCCCCGGTATACCTTTCCCTGAGCGGGACGCTCTCGACCTGGAGGCACGCAGCCACATCCTCGCAAACTATCCTGACAACCCCGGTAGCCTCGACTCTCTCTATTACCCAACCCGTCACGAGGACAGCGAAGAATGGCTCCAGCAATTCCTCACTTCACGTTTCACCCTCTTCGGGGATTTTGAGGATGCCATGGTGGAGGGAAAGAACTGGCTCTGGCACAGTGTCCTGACCCCCATGTTGAATATCGGGCTCCTGACTCCAGAACAGATCCTTCGCTCCGCCCTCGCCCATTCCAACAGCCACGAGATCCCACTCAATTCTTTGGAAGGATTTATCCGGCAGATTATTGGCTGGAGGGAATTTATGAGGGCCACCTATGTCGATCTTGGCGTAACAATGCGCACCTCCAATCACTGGAAACATTCCCGGAAGATCCCGATCTCTTTTTATGAAGGTACCACCGGAATTGTGCCCATCGATGACGTCATTGCACGGTTAAAAAAAACCGGCTATTGCCACCATATTGAGCGGCTCATGACCCTCGGGGGATTCATGTTCCTCTGCGAATTTGACCCAGATGAAATCTACCGATGGTTCATGGAGATGTTTGTCGATAGCTATGACTGGGTCATGGTTCCCAACGTCTACGGCATGAGCCAGCATGCCGATGGCGGTGGCGTTGCAACCAAACCCTATTTTTCCGGTTCTGCCTACATCCGCAAGATGAGCAACTACCCTGCCGGCGACTGGACTTCAGTATGGGACGGGCTCTACTGGCGCTGGATTCTCAACCACGCCGACTCCCTC
>PBZS01000019.1 GCA_002730235.1 Gammaproteobacteria bacterium
ATATTTAAAAAATATGCAAAAGACTCATCAAAACGAATTAAAAAGGGTCAATGACTAACGTTTAAGTTACAAACCATAATGCGTGACTCAAAGAGCAGGCATTAAGGTCTCCAAACAAGCCTCAATCGCTTCTGCAGTTTTTCTAGTAGCATCACGATTGGACAGGGTTTTTGAGATATAGCTCAACCCTAAACGGTATTGCAGGGGAATGAGCGGCATTAATTTATGGAGATCCAGACATCTAGACTATCATTTTATAAGAAAAAGATCGGCAGCGATTCCATTGTCTGGTGCTTGGGTGTCGCGCTCACTTGTTTAAGTACTGCCGTCATCATCGTCTTGAACAGAAATCTCACCGTTTACAAATATATCAGTCAACGTCACGGCTACATCGCGCCCATAAAAAATTATACCTAGAAAATTAAATGTGATTGCGCCCTGTGATGGAATAGCAACCGTGTACGCAGCCGGAGTAGATCCAGATACTGTAACAACTCCAGTATACGATGGAGCGGCATCTGGATGTGAGTTGTTCTCTAAATAGAAGAAAATATCGACTTCACCACCGTCGGCAACGTCCGCTGTAAAGGTAATGTTACCTGCATCGGTAAATCGCAATGGATACAGATCAGTGTTCATGTTGGCAAAAACACCATAGTTCTCACCGCCAGCGGTAACGGTAAATGTATTACCATCCGCACTAACCACTGAGTTACCGGAGGCGCTAGAGAACTCAGCTTGGTTAGATACAGGATCTTCTGGATCAGCACCAACATCAGAAAACTCATCAAAATCATTTTCGAGGATAATTTCAACAGCGTATACAGCACCCTGCTCGTAACTATTATTAGCGCACCCAAAGGTATTGAAATCGCCACAACGGGCATGAAGCACAGACTCACCGTCAACTTCAAGAGACCAATCGAAAGAGTAGCCTGCAGTGTCATTAATCAATTGCAATCTCAGGGTGCTTGATGGGCCCGCGATGTCATCAGTGATGTCTAAGGTCACCGTATCCCCAAAGTTTGCGGCATATGTAGCTAGGGACGTTCCCATATAACTATCCACTGAGACTTTTATTGAGTCATCAATATCCTTGAGGTGCAAAGCAATATCGCTATGTCGAGAAACCCTGACGGTGTAATGCGCCCGCACCGGTTTGCTCCGCTCATCAAGAGGATCGGTCGATTCGGCGATTTCTATCTCATCGTCATAGCCATCATTATCATCATCTCGATCAATGCGATTTATGATCCCATCTTTGTCTGTGTCTTCGTCCTTGCCGAGTTCAGAAGCAACTCGCTGGTCCCACCGTTCAAAAGAATGCCTACCCACCCCATCAAAAGGATATTCAAGGACATCAGGGATACCGATTTCAGCATCCCAAAGGCACAAATTGGCAGACACCCATTCACGCCAAAACTCATTAAGATCCAACCAATCAGGATCCATATAACGGAATGATTGATCTCCGTTTGGGTTTATGGATCCAAGTGGAATCTGTTGAAAGAGCGCCGCCGTAACACCAGACGCCCAGGGTTTCCTCGTCAAAACAGTTGCCTCAGCCTCGCGAATTTTTTCCCCGCATACTATCCATGAATCGCCAGGATCGCCTTCAAAGTCGCCGAAGCTATCCAAAATCTGGTAAGCATCTGGATCATCCCCCAATTTTTTAAACAACTTGTATGCATCATCCCCGTTGTGATTGATAGCGGTCGATACTTGATCGACATGATTGGCAATTCGCATAACCCCTGCTGAGGAATCCCCAAATTCATCGATATTTTCAGAATTGATTCGACCTATTACCCACACGTCTCCAGGGGCCAAAACAGCTCCTTTTGTGAATTCTATTGCGGCCTCATATTGCCCTTTTTGNTTTGGATTATTATTAACCTTGCCCAAAAAGNACTGATCTAGAGANACCNCATTTCCTGTTGGGTTATATATCTCAAGATACTTTATCCAANNGCGTGNCTTTTNATCNGGCCATGGTGANGAATACTCNGAAATAAATAGATCCCAGATATCGCCATTGTCGCCCCACCCATCCCCATCAGTATCCTTTGTCTCTGTTTTGTCGAGCGGAAAGGCATCTTGCTGGTCAGGCACCCCGTCGCCATCGTCATCTTGATCTGCGTTGTTACCTATCCCGTCGCTGTCCGAATCGAGGAACTCACTGGGATCAAGCGAGAACATATCTCCCTCATCTGTAATACCATCGTTATCATCGTCGCGATCCGCTACATTGCCGATGCTATCACCATCAGAATCAATTGACTCAAGAGGGTCATTAGGAAACGCATCAAGCGAATCTTCAACGCCATCTCCATCCGAATCTGGAGGGACATACTCATCGAGCACAGGATCAGTCTGTGCAAACAGAAATAGATTTCTTATGCGGAAAGAGGTATCCGGAAAAAGTCCCACCGAACGTAATACAACATGATCAATTTTGGTGAAGTCGAAGTCCGATCGATTGGTTTGGTAATCGCTCATCTCTGCAATAGCAACTCGCACGCGCTGCCATGATCCCCCTTGGTGTCTTACCGATACCTGTTTACCCCTCCTGTTTCCTAAGAAGTACTGAGATAGATCCTCGTCTGCATTGTCATTAAGGGCCACTAGGAAATCGACGTCTGACTCCCCTAACAGCCGGATGTCGAATACAATCTCACCACTAGAGAGGCTATCAAGGCCCATTGGCACCTCAGTCTCTACGGTAAAACCTGTCAGTGATACTGACGACGCAAAATCAACGCCTATGGTTTCTCCTGGAAGGTATGGTTCATCAGATACGACCGAAATTGCAACACCATCACACGCTGCACCACTCGGATCGTAAACCGTTCGAGGCGTATCCGCTGAAACCTCATCATAAGAATAACTTGCAACTTTTGCTTCATAGGCCGCATGATTCCTAGAGAGTACACTCGGACAAATTATTACGTGCGACTGGGATGCGTCACCCGTTACCTGAAGCCCATAAATACCGAAATCCCATTTTTCATCAACGCGACCTTCTTTTATCACGCGGAGAAAAGCACCATCTGGAATACCGTCACTATCGTTATCAGGATCGGCATTATCTCCAACTCCATTGCGATCACTATCAACTATTTCTGAAGCATCTAACGGAAAGGCATCATCGAGGTCACTGGCCCCATCATTATCAGTATCAATGCGTAGCGGGTTTGTACCTATATCAGACTCAAGGTCATCTGTTATCCCATCATTGTCATCATCAAGGTCCGCGTTGTTTCCAAGCCCGTCACCATCGGTGTCCAGACTCTCCTCCGGATCCTTTGGGAATGCATCGACAGAGTCCTCAATCAGGTCCCCATCGTCATCGGGATCAGCATTGTCACCCTGTCCATCCCCATCTGTATCCAGCCACTCCCCTACGATCTCGGGAAACGCATCAACAGCATCATCCACCCCATCACCGTCGGTATCCGAATCAACCTCAAACTTTATTGATGCCGAATAAACGACCCCAACATCTCCGCTATCATTGGAACAACCCGAAATATTGAAGCGCCCACACCCTGCCTCCTCGACGATAACCCCGTCAACCATGAGTTTCCAGTCAAACGAGTACCCGAGTGAAGTATTTCGAAGCTGTATTTCAAGTTTGGTCCCCGATACTAGCGTCGTATCGCTTACAGCGTAGGACACTGTATCACCGAAATTGGCGGTGTATGATTCCACCACGTTGTCTTCAGGGTCTGTCATCGAGACGTCAATGACATCATCTATATCTGCAATTTTCAGTTCTACTTTTTGATCAACTTTAATCCTGACAACATAATCCGCACTCTTCGGCTTTTGACCGGCATTAAGCGGGTCTGTGCCGCTTAATAGCTCAATGCTGTCCTCATACCCATCATCATCATCGTCTCTGTCGGCATTGTTACCTATGCCATCCCCGTCTGTATCAGCAGTCTCAGCCGGGTCGGTTGGAAACGCATCCCGGCTGTCAGGAATACCGTCATAATCCCTGTCCTCGTCTACGTCTCTTACAATAACCACTAAATCCTGACTCACCAGATTAGTCCCATCACTAACTGATGCGGTTAACAAGTAAGATACTTTCGATTCAAAATCAGGCGCCTCCACAAAAGACAAAATACCCTCACCATCCAACGTAATCTTATCCGCATCATCTCCGGCCGTGGAAAAGGTCAAAGCGTCACTGTCCGCGTCAAAAACCGTCAAACGACCGATGGCTGTCCGATTTTCGAACGCATAGAACGTATCCTGCGACAAAAACCGAGGGATATTATCGCTCTTGGCGATAATAGACTCCCCAGAGTAATATCTCCGGATATCATCCGCCAGGAAAAAATAGGAGTCGAACTGGATCTCAAGTTCCTCGACGGCATTGGAGCTCGAAATACGCACCGACGCCTCGTTTCTGTCATCTGACCAGCTCACATCTAAAACCTGCAGCTTATTGGTCCCATTATTGACAACAAATTCAGGTGGCGGGGCAATCTGCGACAATCCAAGCTTTGGAGAGTCAGATAGGGTGCTAAAGGCGCTACCATCAAGATGCGGCAGACGCAGTTTTATAATCGCGTCTCCGGCCGAGTAGGCCATGCTCGCTGTAATATTTGACAAAGATCTTGGGGGCAATGGTTCAAGATCTGTAGCAAGCGTCATGATGTTTGCATCGCCTGCCCCATTCTCGGAAAGGGAGATTTCTAAAGCCGAATACCCCAAAGGCATGAAATCACTTACCTTCGATTTCGCTTCATAGTATTTGTGATTTTTACTATCCTTAAAGTAGACACGAAGGTCATCACCAACGAACTGGATCGTCTGGATCCCAGGGAATGCATTTCCCGAACCATCGGGATACACGGCTTGGCCGTCATACCGCTTACTACGTAAATATTCCATATCAGTCGAGAGGACCCGATAATCCCCAAACCTGACGCATTGATTTGTCGATGTCTCGTATTCAAAAACGCAAAAACCCTCTTCGTCCGGCTCGGGCGATGCCCACTCGATAAAATCATTTTCTCTGTCAGCATCCGCTCTCCAATTTAATATGGTTGCACTCGAAATGGTGAGAACCTTTGAGCTCTCGATGCCATCAACAGAAACTACGTATGATATGTCCAGATCCCCTTGAACCGAGGCGGAGGGACGAATACGAAAAATATCCCGATAACCCTGTACCTCCAGGGATCCCCGACCATTTGCAAGAGTAAAAATCTTATTAGGGGTAAATGGTTCCCCCTCAATCGATATAATTGGCTTTCTGGGACCGTAGGTCTTGAGGTAAGACGCATAATCTTCGGTTAAGTTGAATGCAACATATTTTATATCCGTCCCGGTGCCGCTCTGTTTCTGCCAGTTATAAGCGCGGCCAACACCGTCCGATAACGCCAGGGTAACGGTGCCATCAGAGCTAGTAAGGCTATTATTGATGTCATTCGTGTCTGAAAAAAGAAACCGATATTGTTGAGACTCATCTACGATCGGAGTACCCCCCCCTTGCGAAGATTGTATAGTCAGTGAATCGCCATCCAAGTAATCCCCATTCGAATATGCCCAATAGATATTATTGTTGTGACGTGCTAGTGGGCCGTAACCAATATTAGGTACTAAAATACGTTTGACCACCTCAAGTGTTGATGCATCGATGATAGACAGAAACTCTTGGCCGTCACGGTCTACGCCATCATCTCGGTACATCGGGTTTTCAGCAACTCCAATGTAGCGATCATTGATCCAAAGCACACCTCTGACTAAAAAGTCAGCAGCAATTGGCAATCGGGCCAGAACCCCCTCTGGTGTGAGGTGCCATGCGACCGTTGAGTTCGTGCCTCCTCCAGCTCCTTCAGGTAACGTCCTCTCCCAATCAAAACCCTGTAAGACAGCAGACCCGTCAGATCGGAAGTCGATCCCCCTTCGAGAGAAATCTGTAATATGCGATGAGATCAACGATTTTGGCTCAATATCTCCCACATCTGAGTTCAAGAGACATTTGAACTGATTGGTCGCTAGGGTAACCCTATAAATTGAACAGACCTCTGGGGATAAATTAGGAATCGCACGTTGAATATGGTTGCTGGTCAGCAGATATATAAATTTTCCATCAGGGCTCACTGCTGCCTCCGTAAGATAAAGAGACTCATTCGACATTATAGAATCAACAACGATCTGGCCATCTTTATCCCAAGCAATCCCATTAGTCTGCTGTGAGAGTCCAACAAGATCTGCTAAAGCCTCTGGGATTAGGAGACGAGATATTGTCTTCAAAAACCTCACAAGATTGGAGGCAGTTGGAGTCTCGGAAACAGACTGGGACTGAGTCAGGGCAGATCCTATCCCTATACTCTCCGCAGAGCTAAAGTCGAATGCGACGCTCTTTGTCTTTCTGCTATCGAGCGGGTAAACATCCAGATGATCAAGAATACCATCTCCATCGGTATCGATATTTGAAGGAGTCGGGTCAAGCGGCAAAGGATCCAAATCATCACTCAGCCCATCATTATCATCGTCGTTATCGGCATTATTGCCTATCGCATCAAAATCACTGTCTTGGGTCTCACTAGGGTCCAGCGGAAATGCATCCAATCCATCAAGAACACCATCATTATCATCGTCTAAATCTTCATTATTACCGATACCGTCGGAGTCTGTATCTAAGGCTTCTGCCGGATCGCTCGGAAAAAGGTCCTCTGTATCCTCTACCCCATCCGAATCCCGATCCGATATCCCCCATTGGGCAAAAAGGCCACTTATCTGGCGAGCCAGATCCGAAAAATAGGAGGTTTCGAGAGCCTCACTCGAGGAAGTCCAATTACCGTTAACGTCACCCATCAGCACGCCAACAAAGTTAATATCGCCCTGAGTGGAAGAGTACTCAACTAATTTTGGCTCGCTAAAGGGCGGAACATCCGCTCGGTTGGTAGTAAATCCACCGGCGCCATAGTTTTCAGCTGGATCCCAGAAACTTGTGTCCTCCGGGATAAAAACCCAGGCCCTGGAGAGTGCGCTCTCAAGTCTTACAGCCATCTTTAATATTGCGAGGGCATCCGCCGAGGTAATTCGCTCGTCCTGATTCACATCAGCGGCGATTAACTGGAAGGGTGACACGGCTGGTGCAGTGAGAGGTCCTGACCCATCAGGATCCAGATTTGGATTGATACCGACGGCAATCTTCAAAGCCGCGAGGGCATCAGCAGAGCTAATTACCGAGCCAGCGTCTACGGCGTTAATGTCCCTAGACAGGCTCAGACGACTCGAGTCACCATTCTCAGATGAAAAGGCATATTCTCCAAACGCATCAGTACTAGCGTTCTCAACATAATCCGTCGCTATATCGTCTTCAAACGCTGTTAGTAACACTGAAACACTGTCAAGAAACTCATGCGAATTCCAATGATACACGTGTCCCTGGGGCCCGCCTTGATTTGACAAAACGATGCTCGAATGTAACCCCGCAAAAACGAGGGAGAATCTAACCACTCTGTGCAGATAGATGAAATATCTTATCAAAGACGGACACCCCGTGCTTATGGAGCCTAATAGTAGCAAACAAACGATTACAGAGGCAAAAATGAACAGAGTGCCATGTAGAATGCGCGACGATCCATTTTATGATTACAGCGACTACATCGAGGGGCAAGGCGTTTACGCGGCTTAGACGGAAGGACCGTGCGAGCCAGAGGATGATCCTGAGTACTTAGACGAGAAACAATTTTTTGACACCCAAGAGGCGTTATTGTTATCGCGCTTCGCGGTAGAAGGTCACACGGAGATGTATTATGACTTTTGAAGAAGCAGTACAGTTATATTTGAGAACCCCAACGAAGAAATACGGTAATGAAAAAAGCCAGATTGCTCATCGAACGCTAACGTGGATGTCTTCTAAAACGCCAAGAGCACTTAGAGATCCTGATAGCAAAAAGTTGATGCAGTACAGCAAGCGGTTACATGATGCTAATCCTAGACGTAAAATTGTGTGGGATGAAACATCGGCAATGTTTGCTGGTCGTGACATTAAGTCGATTAACTCACTTGATGTGACGAAGAGGGAGACTAGTCTTAGATATGACAAAGGATTATCTGCGGCTGGCATTAACAATTACCTAAGGTATCTTCGGGCATTATGTATATTTTCCAAAGATAGGCGATCAGTTAAGTTTGAGGACTTCCCCACGTTTGAACTGGGGACTGAAGAGAGTAGAGTTGAGTGGCTGGAGCCACAGGATGCTCTCAAGTTGATTAGGTGGTTAGATCCACTGCGAGCTGACATGGTTCGCTTCGCCTTAGCAAAAGGTCTTCGCAACTCAAACGTTAGGCTGTTGAAGTGGTCGCACTGGAGCCCTGCTTCGGAAGATATCATTACCCCAAAGACGGATACAAAGAACGGTGAAGCCCACCACTTAATTGTCACAAAAAGTGCGAGGGACGTTCTTCAGAACCGTATGCAAGTTAGGGATAAGTTGTTAAGGGATCACCCTTGCTTGGAAGGAAAACTGGAATATGTATTTGTTCAGGATTCTACCAAGTCGTTGGGTAAACCTTTTTACCGGACTTCAGTGACTAACAAAACGTGGAAGACAGCTGTTCGTTTGGCGGGTCTTCCTTCGTGGGTTAGGTTTCACAGCTTGAGGCATACTTTTGCATCATGGCATGTTATAGCTGGAACGACACAGAAGGAGCTAATGGAGGTAGGTGGTTGGAAAACAGCGTCAGCAGTTGGGCGTTACACCCACCAAAATGAAGAACATAAAAAGAAAGTAGCATCACGATTAGATAGGGTTTTTGAGGTATAGCTCAACCCTAAAATAACGAGAAAGAGTTTGTTGTTTGCTCATTTTTTATGACCCTATAGCACTTTTACCTCAGGGTTGCGCTCTAGGAAAACCCTTATAAAATATTGATTTATAGTGAAAAAAGTAATTTGGTGGAGCCTAGCGGGATCGAACCGCTGACCTCAACACTGCCAGTGTTGCGCTCTCCCAGCTGAGCTAAGGCCCCATCGTTGAGGCAGAAGGATAGTGCCAGCCACAAGACAAGTCAAGCCGCTGATGCGCCATTTACGCCCTCACCCAAGGGTGTAACTCTGGCCTGGACCTAGTCAAGTAAGGCAGGCTTTTAGCTACCTTTCTCTCGATTCGTTATATTGCCGCGCGCTGGCGATAAAATGCGAAATATTCGGTTCATAAACCTCAACAATAAGGCCGGAAATCTTCTTATTTGGCCCTTTAGTCGTTACAGTAGTGGCCCTTATGTGCATTTGTTAGAGAACGAATCGTGATCCATAGTGACATTCAAGTTGTTGCACCTAATCTCAAAAAGCGCTGGTCGGGCGTAACATCAACCATCTTTCGACTTTTACCCATTCAACAAGAAAAAATCGCTATCGTGTCTGTCGGCCCTAACTTGCCCAGCGAGTTGCCAAGCGTCCCTCTACGAGAAATATTTTCACTCGACACACGCACACGCCGTGTGTGGCATGCGCGACGGAACAATGAAATGTTGTTAGGTCTTTTTTTAAAAAAGTTGCTCCGCAAGAACATGGCGCTAGTATTCACATCAGCCGCGCAACGTCACCATTCTCGGTATACCCGATGGCTCATCCGCCAAATGGATCACGTGATCGCAACCTCACAAAAATCTGCAAGCTATCTACAAGTACCCAATCAAGTCATTATGCACGGCATAGACTCAATTCTCTTCCACCCAGCCGTCAATAAAACCGAGCTTCGTGACAAACTCGGCCTTCCCGCTGGAAAATTGGTAGGTTGCTTTGGTCGCGTTCGACCGCAAAAGGGTGTCGACTTATTTGTCGAGGCGATGATTACCGCATGCAATGTTGACCCGCAAGCTGTGGGTGTCATCTGTGGGCAAACAACCCGAGAACACGCCGAGTTCACCGCAATGTTGAAAAAGCGTATCGCCGATGCAAACCTTAGCGATCGAATTCTGCTCCTCGGCGAGCAACCTAACGAACGGCTCGGATCGCTCTTTCGCGCTCTCGATATTTATGTGGCGCCTCAGCGCTGGGAAGGTTTTGGACTTACCCCGCTTGAGGCGATGGCCAGTGGACTTCCAGTGATTGCGACGACAGCTGGAGCCTTTGAGGAAATGATCGTTGACGGAGATACCGGTCACATCGTTGCATTGAATCGTGTCGACGCCATCGAGGCGCCATTATTGGCATTATTAGCTAACGACGCAGCGCGAAAACGAATGGGCGACCTTGCCCGTCAACGCATTTTAGAACGCTTTGATATTTGTAGCGAAGCTGACAACCTTATTGACGTATATCAGAAACTTTTAAAGACAGATTAAGCCTGACCCCACCTGCGCCCGCGCAGCTCAGGAAAACGTCGACTTTTAGCGCCGACCGAAAGCTTTTAGTGCGCAGAAAGCCTTAAGTGCGCAGAAAGCCTTTAATGCGCAGAAAGCCACGCCTTCAAATAGGCGATAATATCATCTGACTCAAACAGCCATTCAACCGTGTCATCAGGCTTTTGAATACGTAAACACGGCACCCTGTGCCGGCCGCCGCCCGCAATCAGTTCGCTTTTTGCTGTCACATCATTCGCAGTATCGCGCAGCTCAATAGCTAACGCATGCTGGCCCAAGAAATGCCGCACTTTATGACAATAAGGGCACGTTTCAAAGTGATAAAGCGCCATCATTTTCAAAGCCCTATCAATCGTGCGCGCTTTGTCAGGCGAATCCGAAAAAGATTTCGTCAATGTCACTTCTCCTCTTTTGCTTACCCACGAACGTCTTTCAACCGCTACAGTACGATTTGACTCTTTGCTGACGGCTGATCCATTAACCACGCGGCCAAGAGGACGAGTCCAATGACCACTAACTCGACAAAAATTAACTCGGTCGTCAACCACGTTTCATTAAACTATCCTGCGACAAAACGCCTCATCACCACCAAAAAGCACAGCAAGCACCCAACCCAGTTTGACCCGGCTCATAGCTTCCCCTGTGATTCAGTCCCTAATAGATGTCAACCGCCAACTACGAAGATGGCGGTAATCCTAAATACGTTTTTTCTAGTGTTTTTAATTTCTTTTTCCCAACGCCCCCCAGAAGCGCGAGCGCATGCCGCAATCTTGCTCTAGCCATATCTGGACCAAGCATCTGCATAGAATCCATCACAGAAATCGAGGAACTGCTGCCCGCGATTGCAATAAATAACGGTGCCAGAAATACTTTAAGCTTCAAATCCATGCCGGTTGAGAGGTCTTTTAGTGCCTGAAAAATCGCATCTCTATGCCAAGTTTCAAGCGCCTCCAACCGCCAAATCGAAAACTGCAAGATAGTCAGCAACCGCTCCTCGCTATCAACCGTCTCCAAGAGATCGTCAAGCTCAATCGGCAATGTACCTGAAACTAAGTAGCTACCAAGAGGCGCCACATCTGAAAAGGTCTCCATTCGCTGCCGAGCAAAGGGCAAGAACGTCAATAACCGCTCACGATTAAAAGCCCACTCCTGAAGGCGATTCGCCAGTTGCTCATCGGTTAGCTCCTCTCTAATCCATACTCCATTTAACCAACGTAATTTCTCAACATCAAACACCGGCCCACCCAACGAAACCCTGTTTATATCAAAGACCTCGAGCATTTCAAGCAACGAAAACTTCTCCCGCTCGTCGGGCATCGACCAACCCATGCGCCCCAAATAGTTAATGAGTGCTTCGGGCAGGTATCCCATGCGTTGATAAAATAAAATACTGGTCGGGTTTTTACGCTTCGATAACTTACTTTTATCGATATTTCTTAGCAAGGGCAGATGACAAAAAATTGGCACTTCCCAACCAAAGTATTGGTAGAGGAGGATATGTTTCGGCGCAGAATTAATCCATTCCTCACCACGAATGACATGACTTATACCCATCAGATGATCATCAATGACATTGGCAAGATGATAGGTGGGCATGCCATCGGCTTTTAACAGAATTTGCAGGTCGATCTGTCCCCAGTCAATACTGATCTGTCCGCGCAACATGTCGTCAAAGCAACATTGGCCCTCCCGAGGCACGTGCATCCGGACGACAAAGGGGTTATTAGCCGTGAGTCGGCGGTTAATTTCCTCGTGCTCAAGATGACTGCAATGGCCGTCATAGCCCACTACGCTCTTCTCAAGCGTCCGCCTGCGACGTAACTCCTCAAGTCTTTCGTTACTGCAAAAACACCGAAAAGCCTGTCCATTGTCAATAAGTTGTTGAGCATAGCGCTGATATATCAGCGTTCTTTCACTTTGCCGATACGGGCCACAAGAACCCCCCACATCGGGCCCTTCGTCCCAATCAAGACCCAGCCAACGCAACGCCTCCATAATTTTTTGTTCAGACTCAGCCGTCGAACGTTGTTGATCAGTATCCTCAATTCGCAGTAGAAACTGGCCTCCATGACTTCGCGCAAAAGCCATGTTAAATAGCGCTACATACGCGGTTCCCACATGGGGATCACCCGTTGGCGATGGCGCAATTCGCGTGCGTACAGTCATAGTCAAAACCTTTAACAAATGGTGCCGCCCAGACAGGCCGGCCTGCAGCAATCAGTATACGTCCTAGTGAGACGATGCCCAACACCGTTGAGTGAAAATCGGCAATCTGGGTGCGATGAGACCTGCGTCAAGTCGACGTCGGCGCATGCAGACAGCAATACTTCGGAATAACAATAAGACATAATTTCATATATATTTATATTTATTTTGGTATGAGTATGTTACGATAAATATTAATCAAAGCATCAACGTACTCTCTATCCGAGGTAGACACGTATGTCAGAACACGAAAAATTTTTTGTCGTTGTGGATCCAACCCTCGACCAACACGTCGCATTAGATCGGGCTATTATTACCGCTAAACTCATGGACATTGAGCCCCAACTTTGCATTTTTGTTGCTGTTGATGTGGCCAGTGACGAGGCGAATGACAGAGATGCAGAATTTACCCGAAACAGCTGCTGGTTCGATTCAAATGTCCATGAACCCCTGCGCGCTGCAGGTCTTGAGTACCAAATTGAAATTTCTTGGGCGACTCACTGGCAAAAAGCGGTCATGAGTGCAGCCCAAAAATACTCGGCAACACGAATACTCGTGCCCGCTGGCAAGCCCAAGAAAAGCCGTCGAATGATCTTCAGCGAGTCAAAATGGAAACTCTTAAAGCGTGCTTTCTGCCCGGTTATACTGGTGCGCGAAGGCGCCAGCCCGCAGCGTAAAACGGTTCTTGCCGCCGTCAACTTTCAAGTAACGCACGGCCTACAAAAAACCTTGAACAGAAACATCATATCGCGCGGAGAACGCTTGGCCAAATCGTACGGTGCAGACTTTCATGTCGTTAACGCCTACATCGATTCTATGCTCTATCCAGACCGAGGAATGTTAGCGCGAGCGACGGGGCTCAGTTCAAGCCACATTCATGTCGTTCAAGGCTACACAGACGAAGGAATCGCACAAGTCGCCCAGGCCCTTAGTGCTGACGTGGTCGTTGTCGGGACATTAGGTCAAACCGGACAAGTCCGCAACTTGCGAGGTAATACGGTAGAGCGTGTTATCTCGGCGCTAGATGTGGACGTTGTTGTGGTGAATTCCGAGTATCAATAGGTTAGTTAAAGCGCGCGCAAAGCGATGACTTTAAATGGCGTGTAGTCCACCAGCCGCAATGGGACGCACCAACATTCCCAGTTGTGTTGCCGCGGTGCTTGACGCGTTACCATCGGCTGCTCGCTTGGCGACACCTTGACATATTGCCGCCATGCGAAAAAAACTGAAGGCCAGATAAAAGTTCCAGTTAGTCATCGTGTCGAGCCCCATGCGCTGACAATACTCCGCTAAATACTGCTCTTCCGAAGGTATACCGAGCGACTCTACATTCACACCACTCAAGCCTGAAGACGCGCCTCTCGCGCTTTGTGCCGGCAAACGCATGCCCATGCATTGGTAAGCTAAATCTGCAAAGGGGTGACCCAACGTGGACAATTCCCAGTCAAGTACCGCAATCACAGATCGGTTATTAGGAGCAAACATTAGGTTATCTAAACGAAAATCGCCATGCACAAGCGATACACGCCCATCATCCTCGGGGACGGACTGACTCAGCCAGCTCATTAGCTCTTCCATTTCCGCAATATAAGACAGCTCAGAGGCACGGTACTGAGCCGACCAGCGGTCGAATTGTCGCTGAAAGTAGTTTCCCGACTTACCAAAATCTGTCAAACCCACCGCATGCACATCGACCGAGTGTATCGCCGCCAAAATACGATTCATTTCCCTGTAACACTGCGTGCGTTGTGCATTGCTGTTGAGCGACTCGAGTGCCGCTGACCAGTGAACATTTCCATCGCAATATTCCATGAGATAAAAGATAGAGCCCACAACATCTACATCTTCGCAGAGATGATAGACTGCAGCCACGGGTACATCGGTATCGCGTAAAGCTGCGAGCACACGATATTCTCGGTCTACGGCATGTGCGGATTTCAATAACTGACCCGGGGGTTGACGACGCAAAACATAAACGCCCGAAGCGGATTCAATCTTAAACGTCGGATTAGACTGACCGCCGGCAAACTTTGTTGCGACCAAGGGGCCCTTAAATCCATATAAATGTGTTTCTAAGTAACTCGCTAAGCGCTGCTCGTTGATTAATTCAATATCAGACACAGTCTTTCTCCTTTTGCATTACGCGTTGCTCATTACCCTTAAACGCGCCTCCAATAAGTTCGTGTTGCAACCTATGAGGGGCCGACTCAGTCATTCCTAATGCATCCGTTAATCGTTCGTCGTCACCGCGCCTGCGTTAAAACCGCTGACCGCGCTCTGCCAAGTTCACAAGGAACGGACTCGGTTCCCAAAAAATGTCGCCCGTTGTACTTTGCAGTTTCCGCAGTTTTTCGACGACCTTCGACAACCCCACACTGTTCGCGTAATGCATGGGTCCCCCTCGATAACGAGGCCACCCGTAGCCGTACACATAAACAACGTCGATGTCGCTAGCACGACCAGCAATACCCTCGTCGAGAATTTTCGCGCCCTCATTGATCATCGGCAAAAGACAGCGGTCTAAAATATCACTGTCACTAGCATCTCGTCTGTGCACACCCTTTAGCACTGCGCAGTCCGCGATCACCTCTGAAACCAAAGTTGCAGGCGTGGGTCGGCGTCGATCATCGTAATCGTAAAAGCCTGCTTGGGTTTTTTGACCTAAGCGACCCAACTCACACAATCGGTCTCTAATGTCGCTCGGATCACAATTATCTGAATCCCAGCCAATGTCGAGGCCTGCCAGATCTGCCATCTGAAAAGCACCCATTGGAAAACCGAAGTCATACAGGACTCTGTCGATAGCCTCAATGGACGCACCCTCAAGAGCCAGCCGAGCGGCTTGCTGTTGACGTACAGCCAATATGCGATTACCCACGAAACCCGGACACACGCCCACCAAAACAGGGACTTTAGCGATCCGTTTCGAAAATGCCATACACGTAGCAATCACGTCATCTGCGGTTTTCTCGCAACGCACGATCTCGAGTAATTTCATAATGTGAGCGGGCGAGAAAAAGTGCAGACCAATTACCGATTCCGGCCGTTGAGTGACCGCCGCAATGTCGTTAAGGTTCAACGCCGAGGTGTTTGACGCAAGTATCGCGCCTGCCTTGGCAAGACCGTCCAAACGAGCAAACAGTTCCTTCTTCACCGCCATGTTCTCAAAGACGGCTTCAATAATTAGATCGCAGTCGGCTAGAGCATTTAAGTCAATGGCACCGGTGATTAAGGCATACCGCTGCTGCATAACAGAGTCGCTAATACGCCCTTTGCGAACAGTACTTTCGTAATTTTTACGGATCGTGTTAAGCCCTCGCTGCAACGCTTCGGAACTCGTTTCAACAATGGTTACGGGGATGCCTGCATTCGCCATATTCATCGCAATACCGCCGCCCATCAGACCACCTCCAATCACACCCACTTTTGCGATAGGACGTTTGGATCGATTGACGTCGATGTTCGGAACTTTTGCCGCTTGGCGTTCGGCGAAAAAGAAATAGCGTTGCGCCTCAGATTGAGGGCCCGCCATGAGTTCGGCGAATAACTCCGCCTCCGTTTGGCACCCCTGATCAAACGATTGGGTTACCGCGGCTTCTACACATCGAATATTGTATTCCGGCGCTAAAAATCCGCGCATTTTATGTGTAGTGGAATGCCGCGCCTGTTGAAAGATTTCCGGCGCCACATCCAAAAGCTTTTCCTGTTTGTCCCGAACACGCGAATGATGCTGACCACGGGCAACTTTTTCGCGAATAAAAATCAGTGTATTCGAGAGGAGGTCGTCGTTCACCAGTTGGTCAACCAGCCCCAACTTATGCGCCTCGCCCGCACTGATTGGAACGCCTGTCGTCATCATGACAAGGGCCTTTTCGGGTCCAATAATTCGAGGCAGTCGTTGCGTTCCACCAGCGCCGGGAAGCAGCCCCAGCTGGACTTCTGGAAGGCCAAACTTTGCAATGTCAAGTGCTACGCGGTAATGACAGCAAAGCGCCGTTTCCAAACCGCCGCCAAGAGCGGTTCCGTGAATAGCCGCCACAATCGGTTTGTCCGCCATATCCAACGCATCGAGTAATTGTCGTAAATCTGGCTCAACAACGGGATGACCAAACTCACTAATGTCAGCACCCGCAATAAACGTGCGACCCTCACAGTAAAGCACGACAGCTGCCACCTCTGGGTCGGCTAGCGCACGCGCTAAGTTTTCTTTAAGGCCGCGACGGACACCGTGACTTAGCGCATTGACTGGGGGGTTGTCGACAATCAGCAGTGCAACATCATCTAATAACTGATAACGTACAGGTTCGTTGACATCGTTCATTTTACCGTCCTTTTAACAGTTAATGTGGGGTTTTAGGGAACCGAAGTTGCGTATACAACTTCGCGCACCAACAATAATAGCATGAGTGACAGGCCCTGCCGTAACGGTCACATGGTGGTAGCGTTCTTAACATTAATGTGTCAACTTCAGAAACTGCAATCGGCGTCTATGATGACTTAATTCACGCAGACTGAGGTGAGGGCAAGACTGATGCCCTCCTTCCCTCGCTAACCCATCTCTATGGCATGCGTGCTATCATGAAATCGAGGTAGTTTGGGTCGGATCAAGTGTCTATGAAAGGCCAATTCGTTTAAGTCAATGAGGATATTTTTTGTGAATACCCAACAAAAAGTGGCGTTAATTATCGGAGCGGGCGACGCAATCGGCAGCGCCATTATGCGCAAGTTTGCAGAAATCGGGCTTATTGCCTGCGGCGCTCGAAGACAGGGCGACAAACTCAATCCGCTAATTGATGAACTTACCCGCAAGGGATACCAAGCCCATCAGTTTAGCTGCGACGCACGACGCGAGGACGCTGTTGAAGAACTCTTTAGGTACATAGAAGCACATATTGGAGAAGTAGAGGTCGTCGTTTTTAATGTAGGCGCCAACGTTCCAATGCCGATATTACAAACAGACAGTCGGAAATTTTACAAAATATGGGAAATGGCTTGCTTTTCAGGCTTTCTCACTGGCCGTGAGGCGG
Source organism: Gammaproteobacteria bacterium (assembly GCA_002730235.1). Classification (GTDB taxonomy): domain Bacteria; phylum Pseudomonadota; class Gammaproteobacteria; order Pseudomonadales; family Litorivicinaceae; genus HIMB30. Next base: position 17,571 of record PBZS01000019.1, read on the forward strand.
CACGCTATATGGCACCGAGACAGCGCGGATGCATCATTTTTAGTGGTGCAACAGCTAGTGTGCGCGGCTCTGCAGGTTTCGCCGCATTTGCAAGCGCCAAACATGGGCTTCGAGCATTGGCTCAAAGCATGGCTCGCGAACTCGGCGCAAAGAACATCCACATTGCACACATTATCATTGACGGAGGGGTCGACACATCATGGGTTCGTGAAAATTTCCCTAACTATACAGAGCGCAAAGCCGACGACGGAATTATCGATCCCGATGCGCTCGCAAAAAATTATGTGACGCTCTATCAACAGCCCCGCAATGCATGGACTTTTGAGTTAGACATACGGCCTTGGGACGAAAAATGGTGAATTAATGATTCCTATTAAAAATTAGCCAACAATTCACTGTCTTTTTGCAGCCGCGGCAAAGCCAACACTGCATCCCATTGTTTAGAATAATCGCGATTGGTAATGCGACAAACTCGTCACGCAAAGAGGAACACAAAACGATCTAAATGATAAGGCGTCGACACTTTAAAGGCAGCGCTTGCTATAGCATCAAAGGAATGATCAATCATTAGCTGGAGTTCAGTGAACATGCTATCCAAACACCCTAGCATCGCTCGCGTCAGTGCTGGTTTTATGTTGCTTGAAATCATGGTGATCATCAGTCTATTAATTGCCACCGCTCTACCTACGGACACGGAGTAACCAGTGCGCACAAAAATGTCTGAGGTAATGCTGGCTAGCGTACCCTGTAATTTACGGATTAACGAAATACTTCAAGTCGAGCGGATCGTACCCAGCGCAGGTAATTGGAGTTGCGAAACGTCCATATCGCCGTCGCGCTATATTAGCAGTGTCAATACGGGCGAGGCTGGCGTTGTCCATATTCAGATTCAGAACATAGCTGACGCGGTGAACGGTACGAGTCTTTTGCTCATACCGCGGGATCGTCAGGATACAGAGGGCGTGTCAACGCTCATCCCTATCGCCGACAGCGGTCGCATTTACCGGTGGGTTTGCGCGCAAGACGCCAATTCACCGTCACCCCTCCCGATGAAATATCTTCCGCACAGTTGTCGCGAATTGGTTTGGGCTAGCCCTCGATCACAAGGCTGGATCACTGCGTGTCTCGAATCACTTTACCCCGTCTAAAGTAAATAAAGGGACCCGATTGATCCACCGTCTGTCCGACAGAAAGGCGTAGCGCAATCTCGTCAAGCACAACGCGGGTAATCTGCGGCAGATCTAAACCACGCGCCTGTGCTAATGTCACCCAGTGAATGTCCAACAACTCATCTGAAGCGCGGTAAGATTGGTTCAACTGATTATGAGTCGGATCGACGTCAGCCATAAAAAAGCGCGTGTCATAACGCCGATTGCGGTAAGGCGGCGTGATCGCGCGTGCGATATAAAAAAGTGTATCTAACCGAGGATTCAGGCCGCATTTAAGAAAACGACTCCATGATCGGGAACGCGACTTTATCAGCGGACTCACCTGCTCTCCCACAACCAAACCCGTTTCCTCATAGGTTTCCCGAACGGCTGCCAATGCGAGTGCACGAGCTCGAGCCTCCGTGCTGCTTTGCATCAACCTCTTTCGAACAGCTGGATGGAGGTCATAATTAGGCTTGATTCTGGCATCAGCGGGGTCCACCAAGCCACCTGGGAAAACAAATTTATTAGGCATAAATTTGTGCCTTGGTGAACGTTTACCCATTAATATTTGCGGAGATGGTTGGTCGCGCCTAATTAATACGAGCGTCGCCGAATCGCGTGGCTTCACCGCACTTCCTGAAGATCCAAGCTCTTCGGGACTGACGCGTCCGGGCCTCATAGACGTTTCAATTCCATCGCTTGCAAAAAGATTTGGCATCACAGGCCACCCTAAAAATTCGTCTGCTGTGGATTGCGACAAAGCCTCTTTGTTTTGCCCTTTTACGCATCCAACGTTCTCAAGCATTCACTCTAGCTTGGCGCTTGCTGGCGCTATCACATGAGTCATTATTCAGCGAACACGCAAAGTGTCTAATCGATGTATCCTGTAAAAGCACCACTCTAACGAACGTGTCTCTATAAAGCCACTAGATCGCAATTGGATCCAACAGTGGTACGCGCGTGTAAAGCCTTT
>PBZS01000020.1 GCA_002730235.1 Gammaproteobacteria bacterium
GCAGGGGAACTGCATCTGTATGTAAGGGAATCTGTTGGAAGATTCTCCGCGGGTGCCCAGACACCTACAATGTTGGGAGATGGAAGTAGGTGGGTGTTGCGATAGCTCATTTATAGCGTTTTCCCAACCCGATTATAAGAATATCACTCGGCATATTATCTTTGGTAATCCTTGTTGAAATTGAATTTGGCGATTGCATACCTGGTAGATTTTTTTTCCACTAACTACTTAAAAATAAATACCTCTGGTATTGCTGGGTTATATATTATGTTTCTGTTTAATGGAGTTTTTCTGGGTTGTTTTTAGGGGCAACTATTGGTGCATCCGTAATTGTGATGTTCCCTTGTGTTATTGCTAGGTTTGAGCAAAAGTCCACACTCTAACGGCTCTTGGCATCGGATCTCGCAGTATTTTTGGAAATGCCTGTTGTCATTGGTGGTGCTACTCTTGGATCACGAATAGAGGACGCATTTCTAATAAATAGACTGGTGAGCTCGATTGCCGAGTGATAGATGATTGAATGAAACGGACGCTAGCCTCGCTAACTCAATCGATACTCTTTATCTGTGTCTCTGCAATGTATTTGACGGGTTGTGGTGACGTAAAAGTTGTTGACGCGCAGTCTACATTTTCAAAAGCTGACCCGCTGAACGAGATAGTGGCCGTCAGTGCCGACCAGTATAGGTTGGGTAATATCAATTGTTTGCAGATCAAGTATGTGGGGTCAGAAGTTCATGTAGTGCTTTCCGACGAAGATCGACAGATATTTACTGATGCGCTGAGGGCGCACTTAGCGCCCCTGAATTATCCTGTAAAAAAGGAATGTGGTAATTCCATTCAATTGATGATCAATGATTACAAGGTGTATGAATTATTTGTGGCGTCTCGCTTAATCATTGATATATACGGTTCCATCCTAGATTCTGCCAATGAAGAGATCTGGTCTGCGCGTTATCGATTGACAGAAAATGCAGGAAACCTACCTTTGGATCCAATTTCTGCGGGACTTGGTATTGCTTCAGCGATGCAGAATACTTCAAAGGATGCTCGACATAATGGAGTCTACCTTGCGGTGAGGCGTTTATTGAGGGCGTTACCGGAGCATCAGGGGTTGGCGGTTCCCGATATGGCGCCCGAAATCCCGAGCCAACCGCTCAAAATAGAGGTGGTTAAAACTAGAAAGTCCGAGACACTTATGGATGCCCTAGACCTCTGGGACAAAAAAAAATATGGCGACGCGCTGGAAATCATGGAAGGTTTATATCGTGCGAACCTAAGGCCTGGCACTGGTTACCAGTTAGGTTTGATGCTTGAGGCAATGGGTGATTTCGATGAGGCGGCGAATGTCTACGCTGACACTGCAGTGGCTCAGGCTGGAATCGGTCAACCTGCGGCTGCATTGAGAACATTACGTCGATTACAACGATTAAATGAGGTCAACAAGGGTCAACATAGCCCTCAGTTGAATCGTGCTGTTCAAGTCATCTCGGACGTGCTTAAAAATTAGCTATTTTTCAGTCGTTCGACTTCGGCCTCGAGTTCTTTGAACGCATCGTTTTTGCGTGCTTCTTGGGCCAATGCTGCATCCTTGCGTATCTGTTCAACTAGTGCACGGTTTGCATCGCCTATCGGATACTCGATCAGCGTATATGCTGTGACCTTACTTCCCGTCGCCGCAAACTTAATCTCCTTTATCTTAAGGCCTCTAAGAGTAGTTTCCGCGACAACTGTTTTGATTGCTTGCTCAACTTTGTCTGAATTACCTGTTGCGTCAAATGTGGATTCGTCAAACCAAACTTTAGTAGATTGCGAGAGACGCGAATCAAGATTTTCTGCGACCTGCGCTTGAGCCTTAACGATGGCTGCACGACGCGCTGTGCTCATGTCGGAATGTGTCGATGATCCTACACCGTAAATCGCAAGGTCAGACTCGGGGGGTATTTTCGCCCATTCAGGTAGCGCATCAATCTGTGCTTGGTTAGCTTCCTGTACTTTTTCTTCCTTCTTTTGCTGAATTAACGCCGCTGATTCCGGTGAACCAGGTTTTGGTTGATTTATGCATCCGGTAAGGATGAAGCCCGTTGTGAGCAAGATGAGCAGTTTATGGGATGTTTTCATATTGAATCTCCTATGATTCGATAACTCATTTTATCCTGTGTCCATTGATCTCTTTTGAAGCTCTGTAGCCAAGAAAAAAATCCTGGTTCAGAAATAGTTTCAGGTACGTCGTCTAATGCCTCTTTAAACGACAACAGAATAAGATACTCGCTTGAAAAATTCGCACCCTGTGGGAGCGACACGTCGATATCATAGTTTTTTACGCGCTCCGAACTAGGTATCGATAGCTGCTGCGATGCGACGGATTGTGTATCCATGGTGTTTGGGAATAGCAGGTGATAGTTTTTGCGATCGTGATTTGGGGCCCAATAAAAGACATAGTGATATGCAGCTTTGTTGCTTGTAATNANAATTTGNGGTTTGTCTCCCTCCCTNAATGTCACTCCATCAGCGAGGGTTACCNNGGACTGAAACGAAGCATCGGACTTACCCACAAACTCTTCGATTGTAAAGGTTGCCTCAACTCTACAAACATAAGATTTTTGTTCCTCTGAAAAATAAGGCTTTTGACGGAAGTTTTTGGTTCCTTTTATATATCCGTTAGAGTTGATTAGAGACCATGAACTTTCAAAAAGTTCACAATCGTTTCCTGTTGCCTTCTGAATTGAGGCATCGCATTCAAGCAGTGATTTTTGGCCAATCAATTCTCCAAACTGTTTAATAAGAGCATTTTTTTTTGCTTTTGACACCGCTAATTCGCAGGCCTGGGCTTGGGTTTCATTTGGACCATATGCTTGTTCGCCGGAAGCAGTTATCTCGAAGGTTGAGGCCGCAAAAGCATTACTCAGGAGTAACCAGAAGACTAGGATATTGACCGCAAAGCTATTCATCAATAGCCACAACTAAAACAACTTTTGAGCGGAGCGAACTGTAAGCATCTCTCGCACTCATAATGGGTCTAGCATCTGAATTTGACGAGTGTTTAAAGCCCAAGACTCTTCGCACCTCTTTACCTTTAATTCCGATATTGACGTCCTCTGGAATCGAGTTGTTTTCTTTTAAGAACTTGGTTTTATCGAGTTTAGCGACAGCTATACCTAGAACTCGTCCATCGACAGAAAAAATTGGTCCGCCGGAGTTACCTTGATTTAAGTTCGCCGTTATTAAAAATTCAGACGCTTCATTTTGGAAGCCAGCCTCTTTACTCACAATCCCCTCGGTGATTGATGGATGGTGTGCGCCAAGAACATCAGCCAATGGGTATCCCATCAAGAATAGTTCGTCCCCGCCAACAGGATCGATGATATCAGCAGGCTGAACGGCCTGACTGGCTGGAAATGGTTCATGTAGCACTAAAAGAGCGATATCTTGGTCTTGGTCTAAATAGTATTCTTTGACATATCGGACTTTCCCGAGACCATCGCGCACAACAGCGCGGTCAGCTCTCTCAATCACATGTCGGTTAGTGATGACCCATAGCCCATCATTTGTGATAAATCCACTTCCAGTAAAGATATCCCCTTCGGTTTCAACATTAATAGGCTCGATTTCAAGCTCGTTATTCTGACTAGTTGGTGTGAGTCTAGGGCCCGGTAGATTGTCACGCTTTAACTCACGCTCGTTCGGGTTAAGTTCTGCCTTTGGTGGAGAGACACTGGAATCATTTTCTGGAGTTGATGGTGGTGAATGCTTCGCGAATTTTTTATGGATCTTCAGCCAGCGTCCGATTCTGTTGGCAGAAATGGTATTAGCTTCATCGCGATAAAGCACCTGAGCATCCCGGAATAACTGATACGCTTCGTATGGATCTCCTCCTAGGAAAGTAAATCGGGCACGGTATTCAGTCATGATCCCGGTATTACCCAATTCGATATAAGCACGGTCTGCCAATTTTGTATTGTTTGGATCAAATCGAAGCGCTTGCTCAAGGTATGCAAGCCATACAGACCTATTGTGATTACTCGACTGGACTAGTTTCTCAAAAGATTTATTTTGCAACGAGCCGGACAGCTCTCCACTAATTTTGATTGCGATTAGCTGTGCTCCTAGGTTATTTGGGTTTGCCCTTAACGCTTTGACAGAAAAATCATCAGCTTTGGCGAAGTCGCCTTGCTTGTAAAATGACCTTGCCTGAGCCTCAGCGAGTTCACTGTCAAACTGCGTTGTCATGTACTTCGTTTTTTCGATGATTTTCAGAGCCTTTCCCGGCTGACCTGATTCGGCAAAAAACATCGCTGTGAGGATATTCAATTCAACATCGGAAATAGTGTTTGAAGCACCTTGGATTTTCATTTCGCTAAGGGCTGTTTCTAAAGCTAATGCATCAATCAGAGCTTTGATTTTCGCAAAGTCCTCGGATCTGTCTGCTGCCGCGATTTGACTATGTAGTGATGCGATGATCCACAGAGAGGCGAGAGTTTTAATCAGTAGCTTTTTCATTGTGTTTCGCTAAGGCCTTATGGATAAAAACTCGGATCAACCCAATTCGCAGAGTAAACGTTTTGAATCCGAGAAAAAAGTGCAGGTGTTCGGTCAGTGGTATCTCAGCGAAAACATGTAAATCTATTTGTCATCGAAGGCCAGGGAATTGTCATCGAAGGCCAGGGAAAGTCTGCGCGATTTGATTGACGCAGGCTCTCTTGAATAGTTGAAGGATGTTATTTTAACGTTGCGTGCCGACGAAGAAGGGCGCAGAGACGAAAATCATGGTGTGGCTGATTTACTGAAAAAAGTCCAGGGGGGCGCTCAATTTTTTTGGAATAACGAGGTGAAGAATGTTGTCGACGTAGGGTAGACCAAGTCCGTAGTGCACATCAGCATGTTTTTTGTTTACTATTTGAACCATAAGTTCAGTTGCGGGAATAGCTCAGTTGGTAGAGCACAAGCTTCCCAAGCTTGGGGTCGCGAGTTCGATTCTCGTTTCCCGCTCCAGCCTTTCCAATTTTGTACGATGCTGTTTTAGATAGACTGCGCGTCCGCACTGCCGCCAAGACATTTACTTAGTTCAAGGTGAGCGTCTTGTCTGAAGGTATCTTGCATAATAAAAAGCCTCAGTTTTTCTTCACCTGCTTTTTGTTTGGGGAGTAACGCGTAGCAATCTGCTTGTAACGGTGCATCGATAGTTTTCGGTACCTGTGGTAATCGCGAATCCCCGAAATGGGGCGCGATCCATTGATCTCGTTCGAGTAAAGTCCAGCCGTAATCCGAGGAGTAAGGCCGACTCAAGTGTCTTATCGCACTCAAAGCTTCTGAGTGTGTTGTCCAACATGCTCGATTAATCTGCATTGTCTTTTGTGGGATTTTGGTTAACTCTCGCCAGGGTTGGATCAGGTAGCCGTAGATCAATCCGAGCGATGAGTGGGGGACAGGTAGACCAGACGCGCGCAGAGTTCGCTGTCCGAATTCGGTAGAGCAAATGTTAAGCTGGTGATTCAGTAAATGATTGATTTTTAGGTCCAAGCGCTCTCTGCAACTTGGACCAATCCAGGATGTTGTGTTGTCTGGGCCGCCAGGCTTGCTGACTCCAGCGTAAAATTTAATTGCGACCTCCAGATGTAAGATTGAGCTAGGAAGTTCTATCAGGTAATCGATTTCACCGATGGTTTGCCTGTTGTGACGGACAATGAGCCCATGCTTTAGGAGCTTACAAGCGTCACTCTGCTCTAGCAGTGCGGTCAAGAGACCTTCGAATCGTCGACCTAATCGTTTTGGTGCCCCATACCAAGTCCATTCATTGGAAAGATTTTTGGCGATTTCCTCAACCGAACCTTTGCAAATTTTCTCGAGAGGCACACAATCGTGGTTTGGAGCGGACGACCACAAAGGATCAACGGTCAATAGCCAGTTCAATTCCCTAGCTATCGAATCCTCATGGTTTGTCTCCGAAAACATTATGTGAGAAGTTTTCATAAAGCTTCCAAGGAAAATCGGTGAACAAATTTAACCGCATTGCGTTGATCGGTCATTCAGGTCATCAGCAAGCATCAGAAACAATAGCACGATTGACCGAGTATCTCAGAGATGCCGATCTTGAGGTGTGGATTGAAGACCAAATAGCTGAGTTAGGAGAGTTTTCGGATTTTCCGCACTGCGCGCTAGAGCACATCGGTCAAAATGTAGATCTCGCCATCGTCGTGGGTGGTGACGGAAGTCTCCTTGGCGCTAGTCGTGCGTTGGCTCGATTCGATACACCGGTTTTGGGTATTAATCGTGGATCATTGGGATTTTTAACAGATATTCGTCCATCGGAAGCGTTAGAAAAGGTTGGGCAAGCACTTCTCGGGAAATTTACAGAAGAGACACGGAAGTTGAATTCTGTTGAAGTTATTCGAGAGAATCAAGTCATCGCCCGAGCGACAGCACTAAACGATATTGTCTTACACAAGGGACAAAGCGCTCGAATGTTAGGCTTTGATCTATGCATCGATGACCAGTTTGTGTACTCAAGCCGATCAGATGGTCTGATTGTATCGACACCAACGGGATCGACCGCTTACGCATTGTCAGCTGGCGGTCCAATTATGCACCCAAAGCTTGAGGCTTTGGTACTAGTCCCCATGTTTCCTCATACGCTTAATGCAAGACCGATTGTTGTGCCAGCGGAGTGCGTCATATCTGTGACGTTGACTGAAAAGCATCAGGCACTACCGCAGGTAAGTTGCGATGGCCAGACGCACATCTCTTTGCTGTTGGGAGACCAGATTTTTATCCGGCAGTCGAGTGAAAAGCTGACGTTATTACATCCGCCAGGATATTCCTATTACGAGATTTGTCGTTCGAAATTGCAGTGGGGTGGGCGTATCGAACCCCAACAGGATAACGAATGAACTCAATCGACGATCTGGTTTTCTCGCTAACGCCCGAGATGGCAGATGATTTGAAGCGAGCGATCGAGCTCGGTAAGTTTCCTGACGGGCGCGTTGTATCTGATCAGCAGAGGGAGCTAATGCTTGAGGCCACGATTATCTACGATTCATTGAAGTTACCTGAACAGGAGCGGACTGGATTCATTAATCGAAAAAAAACAGCGTCAGGCATACCTGATTCTGTCCCTGAAATTATTCCATTTAAGGATATCGATCATGACTGACTCGCGTGCGATGAATGCCGCACCAAACACTACTCGACTCGCGGAATACGAAAGGTTTCCTTATACGGTTGAGTCGGTTGACCTAGCCTTTGATTTACATCCGTCAGAGACCCACGTTACGCAGATCTCGACATGGAGAAAGATAATTCCGGGCGTCACATCACTGGAATTGAATGGAAAGGATTTGAAGCGGATATCCATCAAGATTGATGGTGAGTTGGTGGACGAGAGTCGTCTGGTTGAGATCAACGAGAGCTTGCTGATCCGGCAAGTACCCGATAGGTTTACGCTGGAAGTCGTTACACAAATCAGTCCTGAGGCGAATACAGCGCTCGAGGGTCTGTACCTTTCTAATGGAATGTTTTGTACGCAATGCGAGGCTGAGGGTTTCCGGAGGATCACCTACTACCCAGATCGTCCTGACGTGATGAGTATTTTTACAACACGGATTATCGCCGATCCTGACTATCCGGTGCTTCTCTCAAACGGAAACCTAATCTCGGACAAGCAAACGGAAGGTGGTCGACGGGAAGTAGTTTGGCGGGATCCCTTTCCGAAACCGTGCTACCTGTTCGCGCTAGTAGGTGGGGACTTGGCAGTCGAGT
>PBZS01000021.1 GCA_002730235.1 Gammaproteobacteria bacterium
TCTGGATACTGACTATTCAGTCGCTACCTCTGAGATGGCCAGGGCTCAGATAATCCAGCAGGCAGGCACAGCAATGCTCGCTCAAGCTAATGCATTGCCCGCTACGGTTCTGGCACTTCTGCAATAGATACTGGATAGTGGTTAGAAAAAGAGACTTCCTATTAGGGGCCCTAATAGGTGGCATCCGCCAGTGCCTAGCGAGTGACGTTGTGGTTAGGAGCTAGGAACTGGCAGAATTTAAGATCACTTGTTTACCCAATGGGGTGAAGTGAGGCAAATGCAATGTCGAACTCTGCAATACCTGAAGGGAGTATCGTAGGCCCGCAGCTCGTTGGTAATCCGTCGACAGAGGTGAGCGCGCCCCAACCAAATAGGGAGGCCGCGGTAAGTCATGAGTCTTCTGGCGGCGCGTCCCGCAAAATAGATGTGGCTGTCGAGACCCCCCTGCGGGAACCTATTCAATCTCTAGCCAAGGAAGCCAAATCAGACAGAGAGAGCTCTCTTGAGTCGATAGAGGGAGTTGCAGAAGACATTGAAGATGCGATAGAAATCTTAAATTCGACGTTAGAAAAAGCGCCCACACGGGCAATTATTTCTAGAGACGAGCAGCTTAACCGTTTCATAGTGAAAATTGCCGACGAACGTTCCGGGGAGATTGTGCGAGAAATACCCAGCGAGGCAGTTTTAAGGTTTGCTAGAAATCTGCAAGAAATCAAAGGCCTTTTATTCGATAAGGCGCTATGATCCTGCAGCGCGCGACGGTAGCTGTCTTCCGTCCTCTTCTCGTCCTGCCGCTACCGGTTTGTCGCGGCACTTATTTAAAGCCGCGATTAGAGCCAGATATCCACACCGTTCTATGCACCTTTTACCGCGCTCGGCAAACTAATGGCTCTTTATGTTAACTTTGCTGTCCTCGGTCCGGTGGCAAAAGGGTGAATTCTTTGTGACTCTCGCTGAGCTTTCTTAAAGACTATAAGTCTTTCGTCACCAACTTCATTTGTTTCAAAGAGCGCGAGAATGAGTGAATCATACGGTATCGACAGCCACAAACTGATTTATCACTCGGAGCGAGTAGCTCAGTGGAGGGAGTCAAAGTCACGGTGGGCAAGAGCTAAATCGGTTTACCCTATTTATGTAGAAATGTCGCCGGTCGGAGCGTGCAACCATAGGTGCACCTTTTGTGCAGTTGATTACATTGGTTATAAGGCGAATAGGCTTCAAACGGCAGTTTTAGAGAAGAGACTCCCCGAAATGGGCAGGCTTGGTGTTAAAAGTATCATGTTTGCGGGTGAAGGCGAGCCCATGTTGCACAAGGATATCAGCGAGCACGTTCTATTGTGCAATGCGTCTGGCATAGACGTATCGTTCACTACTAATGCAACAATAATTACAGACAAGTTTGTTGACCGGGCTTTGGAGCACACTACTTGGATTAAAGTTTCCCTGAACGCGGGGTCGAAAGAAACGTACTCGAGGGTACATCGCACAAAAGAGAGCGACTTCGAAAAGGTGGTAAGCAATCTGAAGGTCTTGGTTACCGAAAAACGGTCTCGCTCCCTTCATTGCACCATCGGTATTCAAATCCTATTGTTGCCAGAAAATTCCCATGAGATCGAAAAGCTTATTCACATCGCAAGGGATGAAATCGGCGTGGACTATCTGGTGGTGAAACCATACTCGCAGCACAAATATAGCGAGACTCGGATATACGAAGGTATGGACTATGCGTCTTTCGCAAATTTAGGTAAGCGCTTAAAGGCCTTCAATACGGAACAATTTAGCGTCGTTTTTCGCGAAGAAACAATGCGAAAATGTGGCGAAGGGGAAAATTCTCGTTATAAGCAGTGCCACGCAACGCCTTATTTTTGGGCGTACGTGATGGCAGATGGGTCGGTCTACGGATGCAGTGCTTATCTCTTAGATGAGAGGTTTCAATACGGCAATATTAACGATAATACTTTCCAAGAAATCTGGGAAGGTGAGCAGAGAGAGGAAAACTTCAATTTCATTAACGAAAAGCTCGACATATCAAATTGCAGAACTAATTGCAGGATGGATGAAGTCAATCGATATCTTGACCGCGTCGCGCAAGGAAAGATTGAGCAAGTGAATTTTAATGAGGTTGATCGGAATAAGATTCCGCACGTAAATTTCATCTGAAGGTTAGGATCCTATGGCAATTTTGGTGACAGGAGGCGCCGGTTTCATAGGTAGTCATATTGTTGAGGAACTAATTTTTGCCGACAGATCAGTGGTCGTCATTGATAATCTCGAAGGGGGGCGACTCGAAAATCTTGAATCTGTCTCAAACAAAGCAAATTTCAGCTTTGTGAACGCTGACATCAGGAATTTCGAGGAAATACAACCCCACTTCAGAGATAGCTCGGGCGTGATACATCTTGCTGCTCTAGCGGACATCGTTCCGTCTATAGAAAATCCAAAAAAATACTTTGAAACAAATGTCACTGGTACGCTCAACGTTCTGACAGCAGCAAAATTGAACGGTTGTCAGCGATTTGTTTATGCAGCCTCGTCATCCTGTTACGGAATTCCAGACAGATTCCCTACCGCTGAAGATGCCGAGATACGCCCTCAATACCCTTATGCACTTACAAAGCGGCTTGGCGAAGAGTTAGTTATGCACTGGGGGCAGGTCTTTTCACTTGACGTTGTCTCGTTGAGGTTATTCAACGTGTACGGACCAAGAGTAAGGACAAATGGTGCTTACGGAGCGGTAATGGGGGTTTTCTTAGCGCAGCGTGCAAACGACGCGCCGCTGACTATTGTTGGTGACGGGTCGCAGACTCGAGATTTTACTCACGTCAGAGATATTGCTTCTGCTTTTTTAATGGCCCTTGATTCTAAAATTCGCAGTGAAATCATGAATGTCGGTAGTGGTGGGCACTACAGCGTGAAGCGACTCGCATCTCTTATTGGCGGTCCGAAGGTTCATATTCGCAAGCGTCCTGGGGAGCCCCAGTGTACATATGCCCAAATTCAGAAGATAAAAAAGTTATTGGGTTGGAGCCCTGAAATTCGACTGGAAGATGGTGTTGCCGAAATGCTTGAGCAACTGGGGGTGTGGAAGTCTGCACCTCTATGGACCGAAGAATCTATTTCAAAGGCCACTAGAGCCTGGTTTGCAGCATTATCTAAGTAGTATTCGCGTCAACAAACATGAGAGTGGCAGCCAAGGCGGTAAGCAGATAGTCTCTCCTTAAAGCAACATCACCTAGAACAACTGGTCGTATAGGTTCGCAATTTATTCTGTCTCTTAGAGAGAATATAGCGGAGGTGAAGTTAATTCTTTGTAAACAACTGGTCAGCGGTAAGGGGATAGACTGCAAAGCCAGATTCTTGGGTCAAAAAATGTGAGCGCAAGCTTTCTCACGCAGGGCATGTCAATTCATGAAATGCGTTTTGGACTGAGGGAGTTTAATGACAACGGTTTTTATCTCCGGCCAATTCAACGTTCTGCACCCTGGTCACGTGCGCCTTTTCCGATTCGCTAAGCAGTGTGGTGATAAGTTAGTTGTCGGCGTGGAGAGCGACCGGCTGGCCAATGGTACGGCGCTAATTTCAGAGTCACTGCGTTTAGAGGGAGTGCAGAGTAACAGCTTCGTTGATGAAGCTTTTCTTTTCAATCAACCGATATCTGAGATTATTGCGGAGAGAAAACCAGATGTTGTCGTTAAGGGCAGAGAATATGAACAGCAATTTAATGCCGAGCAAGCGGCAGTTGAAAGTTACGGCGGCACACTGCTATTTGCTAGCGGCAGTTCAGTATTCTCCGCGTCGGAGCTGATACGCAGAGAAGTTTCGCGTCACAATGAACCTGTGTGCCGCCTCCCTACAGAATATATAAAGCGCAACCAGATCAGTCAGTCGCATGTGATCGAGGTATTAAGGGAATTTTCTAATCTTAGAGTTGTTGTCATAGGCGACCTGATAATTGACGAGTACGTTGATTGCGAACCACTGGGAATGTCACAGGAAGAACCGACGATAGTTGTATCGCCAATTGAAAGTAAAAAATTCATTGGTGGCGCTGGTATTGTTGCATCCCACGCTGCTGGCCTGGGCGCTAAAACTACGTTTATTTCGATCGCGGGAGAAGACAGTAACCGCGATTTTGCTAGAGAGAAGTTGGCTGGTAGTGGTGTGAATACCTGCTTGTTTACCGACCATACTAGGCCCACAACACTCAAACAGCGTTATAGAGCTCATGGGAAATCCCTCCTGCGAGTTTGCGATTTACGCCAAGATGCTATGCCGGAAGTGCTTCAGCCAGTGTTTTTAGAAAAGGTGCTTGAAACCATACAGGATGCTGACTTGTTAGTGTTTTCTGACTTTAATTACGGATGCTTGCCTCAAAAGTTAGTCACAAAAATCCTAGCAGAAGCTAAAGATAGCGGTGTGATGATGGCGGCGGATAGCCAATCGTCCTCGCAGGTGGGGGATATTGCGCGTTTTCGATGCATGGACTTGATTACCCCTACCGAGCGCGAAGCGCGAATAAGCACAAAGAGTCATGAAGATGGTTTGGTAGTACTCTCTGAAAAATTACGCAAAATTGCCACTGCAAAACATGTCATATTGAAGATGGGTGGAGATGGTTTGTTAGTCCAGACAAACAGAAGTGACAATACCGGACCCCATACAGATCAGGTGCCCGCGCTTAACTCCTCGCCAGTGGATACCGCAGGCGCTGGGGACTCTTTACTCATTTCGTCCGCTATGGCAATGGCACTGAAAGCGGATATTTGGGAGATGGGTTTGCTTGGATCCGTAGCCGCAGCCATTCAAGTTAGCCGTCTAGGCAATGTTCCCCTGACCGCCGAAGAATTGATTCAAGAATTCGATAAGTCGTGAAAGTTTTGCTGCTTGCTGCTGGCTACGGAACCCGCCTGCGGCCTCTAACTGACGTCACTCCAAAGTGCCTGATGCCTATTGGCGGGCGACCATTGCTAGATCTATGGCTGGAGCGCCTGATCGCAGCAGGCCATGGCCCATTTCTCATAAACACACACCATCTTCATAAAGAAGTGGAAAACCATATCAAAAGAAGTCAGCACCGGGACAAAGTGACTCTTGAGTATGAATCTGAGCTAATTGGGACGGCCGGTACAATTCTTGAAAACGTCGATTTTTTTGGTGAAGAAACGGGAATGGTTTTACATGCAGACAATTTTTGTCTAGCTGATCTTCGACCTTTCGAGCAGGCCCATAATCTCAGGCCCTCCAGATGTTGCATAACGATGATGGCGTTTCGTGCTCGTGATCCCTCGGCTTGTGGAGTAATAGAGATTGATGATGAAGGAGTAGCCGTGAATTTTCATGAGAAAGTAATGAGTCCGCCTAGCGATCTTGCGAATGCCGCTATTTACATTTTTTCAAGAGATTTTTTTAGGGAGATCAAAAAAAAATTCCAGAACGCTACGGAACTCACGACTGAAGTGTTTCCATACTTTAAAGATCGAATTTTTACCTACGAAATATCGGAGCCTTTGATAGATATAGGAACACTAGAAAATTACGCCGAGGCTCAAAAATTTGCTATCGACAATATAGCTGCCGATGTCTTTCGGCCAGCGCAATGAGGCGGACTAATTTTGACTGACCTTCAAGTCGTTGACCTCGTAGCAGTGCCAACGGAGTCACCTACGTGAGAGGTAATCTCAGTAGCGAACTTGTCGTATGTATGGCGAGCTACTAAGCCATCGAGATTCGGGTTATGTTTTTTACCAAGCAAGGCGGGTAACTCGCTAGGTGTGTTGAAAAAAACTAGATGATCTTCGATTTTCTCTACCGACGACGAGTCTTCAGCTTCGGTTGCCCGCAGAACTAGAGGTATGGTGCCGGATGCTGCGGCTTCCAGTGTTCTTTGTTGCAAAACATAGCCGCCCAGTACCAAAGTATATTTCGCGGAGTTGTACATCCTAGAGATGCTCTCACCGTAAGCCAACACCCCTTTGTAGTGAGGCATGAAATCACTGTCCAATTCCCAATCATAGCCGTAGATCTCTATCGGCACGCCAAGATCAAGCGAAAGAATCTGTTTTAGTAGTAAATCTCGCTCCACGTAATCGCATATATATTTCATATCCTCTGAAGATATTTCCGAATACGCCGCTNTTAATATCTCNCTGCNTTCCANATCTAAATACCCATGTTGCAGGTAATGNTCTAAGACAATTTNGCAAAGCTCGAGTTTCNTTNCTGACCTTACGCCTGCCCATTGGCNTNTATAGCTGCTACCAATGACCACAATNTTATCTTCTCTCGAAACTTCACTCCTGTTCTTATAGGTGTTGTGGTCTATGCAGAATGGTTGATAGCTCGAATAAATATCCTTTTTTAACAGCAAATCACCGAGGTAATGCGTCAGGTGAAATACCCTGTCTCTGCTTCGTAGCCTTACCTCGATATCTTGATCCGTAATCCATGGAAGCGCGTCCTGTATCCAGACAAAATTGAAAACGTCCTCGCTAATGATGTGATTTAGATAATTAATATTTATCGTAACGTGAGGATTAAAATCCAATATGTCACGAGTATAAAAGTTATCCTCAGTTCCATGCTGCAGGCGAAAGTAAACAACTTGCCCTAGGCCCTGCAAAGCTTTGCCAATGTTTTCGGAGACGTGGCGCATCACCCTCGTATTGACATGGCCCTGTAATAGAAAGCGAAGTGGTTCTGAGAAATCTAGCTCAGCTTGTAAAAGTTGCCTTCCGCAAATGGAGTTTAGACTCTCGCGCAAGGGTGCTGCTGACTTGATCGCCGCACCAATAAGCTCGTTACTTTCTCGCATTTGCTCTGCAGATAGCCCACAGCCCTCGTAGGAAATCGCCGTGGGTATGCGGTGCCTGCCTTCCGCTAAGTCAGGGACTAGGGTTTCCAAAGGCAGGTGAAATAAATTTGGTAAATGACTCTCTAATTTTTCTCCGGAATAGTAGCAACACTGCAGTTGGTATCCTGCATCTGATGTTCGTAACTCACTCGCATACTTCTCTGCAGTTTTGCTGTCCAGAAAAAAAGTATCTTGTGAGCCTATCTCCATAATTAAGCGCAGCGCTAGATTATGCCGCTTGGTATTTTTTGCGTTTCCCAGGATTGAGGGCTGGCTTTTAACGTATCTGCTAAGTAATGCAGGATGAACAAGTGAGCGATCTCCACATGGCCATAAGAGTGACTGTCCACCCAGCAGTTAAGATCACCCATCGTTTGGAGAGAGTTTGATTTGTTGAACCCTGAAAGGGTGAAAACATTACCATTTCTGCTATGCATCGAAGAGACAGCTCTGATGATGTTTTCGGAATTGCCCGAGCTGCTGACAGCAATCAGCAAGTCTCCCGGCTCAGCTAAATTTTCAATCCGCTTGGAGAAGATGTGCTCATAGCCATAGTCATTGCCATAACATGTTAGGAGAGAGGGCTCGTTAAAGGTTATTGCTTTCAGGTTGGCTCCATTGCAAAAGTCGTTAACTATGTGGCTCGCCACTGCGGCACTCCCACCATTACCAATGATGTAGAGTGATTTCTTGGATTGTCTCAAATCTCTTAACAACGCAAGAGCTGCATTTATTCCGTCAGATTGACTGATGGGATCCCCACCTTTTTTCTTGAAAGCACTGGCTCTTAGGATTTTCTCAAATTCTGCGGCGCTATTGCTAAATGTCATCTTTTCAGGGTGCCTGTTTTGCCTTTTCCTGTTTGAGGTTGCGCTACTATAAAAACTGCTGAGCGGAGCGTTTCACCTGAATTCAAATGACCTATTGGAGCTTGACCTGACGGCCATAAACTTTTGGCAAAATGTTTCTAGTGATAAGCCTCTTCAGTTTATTAGTTAGTTTAGCGTTATAAAAAATTATGATGAAGCGGCTTGGGGTTTTCTCCAGGTCTTAAGCGTTCGATTCCTCTAATATGTCGATCCAATGCGATGTTTACATAATGAGCGATTGGCAGTGTGCCCATCATGGTTTGAGCATCGAAGCTTGGAGAGCTGAGATACTCCATGACCCTCCAGTAGTGATCCGACTTCCAGATATCAAAAAATCTTTCTTCAGCATAGTTACCAATGTGAAATTTTGAGTATCTTGCATTAAAGAACATTCCCGCTGGGGCTACTAAGCCGCTGCCGCTTATTTGTAAAAGGAATTGAGGGCCGTAATAGCGCTTGTATGGCGGCTTGTCGCCGTCATTTATTTTGTTCCACTTGACGATTATTTTCGTGGCTTCGGTGCTCATGTCCTCCGCCTTACGCAAGGTGGAGTACATTTCCTCGTATCTAGAGTAGTCGATAGCCAATGACCCTTGCTCATCATCCGAGCAATGCTTAATCACCGCATAGTCGACCCCTAGATCTATGCCAAGTTTGGCAAATGGCAGTATTTCATCAGCCATACCAGGCATCAGTACCATTTGAATACCTAGTGTGACCTTTAAGTTTTCCCTACGTTTGAGAGCTACTGCATATTGTATGTTTTTCATCGCTCTATCAAAAACATCCGTGTGCTCAGGGCCCTTGAACATCATCTTTGCATAAGTTTGTGGCCGCCCTGCGGCGACAGTGAACCTTACCCAAGTCAGATACGGTAAGACCTGCTCTATCTTGTCAGCCTCCCACTCCCAGGCGTTTGTTCCATTTCCAACGTCTATTCCAGCAGTATGGGCGTGTTGTATAAACGGCACGTATGCTGGCGAGAGAGTGCTCTCGCCGTCAGAGACGAGAGAAACGCTTCGAACCCCAATTTTTTCGAAATCCTCGACAAGATTCAAAGCAGCAGGTGTCTTGATACTCCTTCGCTCTTGCGATTCTTGAACCATCGCGTAGCAGAATGTGCACATGGCGCCGCATGCTCGAGTGAGGGACATATCTACGCTAATAGGTGCGATCCTATCACCCGCCTCCCAAGCGCTCACCCTGTCCATGTGATATGACAGTTTGTGAGAGTCTAGTATTAGCTTTCCCTCTTTCGTATCGACCGGCGCACTCATCACTTGACCTCCACGCCGCGAAGTTTGCGAAGCACGCTTTTATCCGCTTTAGGCTCCAGCCATACAGTCAGGCCTGGATCTATCTTTTTCTTCAAGCGATCCTCTAAATCGAGAAGCAAGTGGCCGCGTTCTCCAGGCGCCAACGGCTCTAGCAATGCAACTGTTATGTAGCCATTGTTGCTCGCATGAAGCACTTCAACATATTTCCAACGTAACGAGACCAACTCTTTGTTGATGATTGCCAGCCTCTCCTCACCGCTCAGTAGTACCCAATGCTGTGAAGGCTGTGGAGTGTGAGCCAGCGCATTAACCGATAAATCTGCCTTTATCTCTTCCATATAATCTTCTAGCTGATCGGTTTGACCATCATATTTTTATAAAATTCTTCTCTAGGTAGTAGTGGGCTTGAATCCTCGATTGGTCGTCCATACAACAGCTTAGGGTAGATCTGCGAGGCTGGTAGCAGGTCGACGTTGCACAGAATCGGACCATCCGAATCAAGAGTGAAGTCGAGCGCAGCATCAAGCTCTTCATGGCAACTGATTGAGACAGAGGGGATATCGTATGCGTTGGCAATCCGCATGAAGTCGGGATCCGGTAGGCCGCCTAGCTTTGGATCAGACGCGTGATGCCTGCTCTCGAGCCAATTGTCTTGGGTGCCTTGGATAATGCCATGACAGTGGTTATTCATTACGAATATTTTTATGTTCAGTGATTGACGCTGAATCGTTGCGAGTTCTTGAATATTTATTTGAAGGCCTGCATCTCCAGTTATACAAATAACTTGTTGATCCGGTGATGCTAACGCTGCGCCGATGCTAGCTGGTAATGAGTAGCCCATTGGAGAATGGTTAAAAGCAGAAACTATCCTGCCTAAGCCAGAGCATACAAAAGCTTGCATTGTCCAAATTAGATTGCTGCCACAGTCGGTAACCACTATCGCGTCTTTGGCTGAATGTGTTGCCAAGCTCTCCATGAAAACGTAAGGATTTACCCACTGTTCTTGAGCGTGGTACTCATCTGGGCATGTCGGATACTTGTTTTTCCATTCAGAGATCCGATTTAGCCATGCATTGAGGTTTTGTGGTTTCAGTTCACCTACCCTATCTACAAGCTCTCGCAAGACCTCTCCGACGTCCGCAGTAACCAACAGGTCAACTTCCAGGCCCCTGCCCTTGTACTTCTCTTGTTCTGCGGGATCGATGTCGACGATAATTTTTTTTGCCTCTCTAGCAAAAGTGGCGTAATTGGAACCCGCTTCATGAGTATCCAGTCGAGTACCAAAGCAAACTATTAGATCAGAATTTTGGACCGCAAAGTTCCCTGACCTTCCTGAAGTAACTCCAAACCCGCCGACATTTAATGGATCTTCAGTTGAGCAACTGTCCATTACTGCCCATGTTAATGAGAAGGGTATGCCGATATCCGCCACCGTGCTTTGAAGGTTCCCCGCCTCTCCGGCAGATCTGACACCGCCGCCAAAGATGAAAACCGGCCGTTCAGCGTTATTGATTAGCCTAATAATCTGGGTGATTTGATCGCTGTGACTTTGTCGTTGCGCTCTCGGTTCACTGAAGGAGCTTAATGAGTCTGGATCGATATCTGCTCTTTGTACATCATCACAGATGTCTAGAAGGACCGGGCCTGGCCGTCCTTCCGATGCAAAATACAATGCCTTCTCCAATTCAAATCTAATATTTTCAGCATTGTCCACCAACACCGCATATTTAGTGATTGACTTGAAAATAGATACAACGTCGGTTTCTTGAAAACCGATTTGCCTAGACTTGCTTTTGCGTTTCAGTTGGCCGGAGGGCACTTGCCCAGTAATAACTATCACTGGAATCGAGTCATAAAATGAGCAGCATACACCCGTTACGAGGTTCGTTGCTCCGGGTCCACTGGTCGCTAGTGCTAGACCCGCGGTGCCCTTGATTCGAGAGAATGTGTCGGCTGCCATTGCGCCAGCTTGCTCATGTTGAACGGGGATATAATCAATGCCATGGGTGCTGGCTATCGAGTCGATGACGTGGATGATGCACCCACCAGTGAGCACAAACGCCGTATCTATGCCGGCATCAGCAAGAAATTTGGCAATAAAGTCAGAGGTTTTCATATGCTTAAAGTGAGCTCAGTTGAAGCCGACAAGTCTTTCTATCGTAGCTTTTATTCTTTCTTCTGGCACCGCGTAACAAAACCTCAAGTAACCTTCTCCATAGCCATACTGGAGTGCTGGGCACGAGCCAATTTTATCAGTCAAGACCAGCTTTTATCGAGGGCCCTTACGCGAAGTGGCCCCTGTCGAAATGTCTCGCATGCTGGCGATTTTTATGACTGCAACAACTGCAACACGCTACCCGGTAACTGATTGGCCTGCGCCAACATGGCGGTTCCGGCTTGTTGAATGATCTGCGTTCTTGCCAGCTCGGATGTGGCAGCAGCATAGTCAGTATCCATGATGCGGCTGCGTGTCTGCGCGGCATTCGTCGAAATGTTCGTTAGATTGTCGACCGCGTGTATTAGCCGATTATTCACGGCGCCAAAAGAGGCTCTCTGATCTGAAACCGCGGTTATCGCGGTGTCGAGAGAAGTGATTGCGTTTGAGGCTACTGATACAGCTGAAGCGATGGTAGCTGCAGACAGCCTGGTAGATGCAAGAGTAGACATGGATCCATCTGTGTTGGTGAAGTTTCCGAAATTAACTGCGATGGTTTGAGCCTCGCCAGCTCCCACCTGGAATGTTACTGCGGACAAAGATCCTCCTGCAGAAGCCCCAGCATTCCCGTTTAGAATCACTCTGCCATTCCACTCAGTGTTGTCCGCAATGCGGTCTATTTCGGATCTCAGCGCGACATATTCTTGGTTCAGATAGGTGCGGTCCGACACGTCCGTGGTACCTGTGCCTGACTGAATAGCCAATTCCCGCATTCTTTGTAGCATCGCAGTTATTTCATCTAGGGCGCCTTCCGCTGTTTGAACCATACTGACTGCGTCATATGCGTTCCGGATCGCTTGGTCTAATCCTCGAATTTGAGAAGTCATCCTTGTGGTGATGGCAAGTCCGGCCGCATTGTCTGATGCCGAATTGATTTTTTTACCGGTGCTCAATTGCTCCATTGCCGCAGTCAACTCGCGCTCGTTTCTAGCAAGCGCGGCCTGCGCAATCGAAGCCGATATGTTTGTGTTAACAACAGCCATGAGTATCTCTCCTACAACCTATTAATTCGACTAATGCGCTGCCGGACATCGTGATGCGTGACACCTAAATGGGTACGCCTACGGCAACGCTGGTATCTGCAAGAGGTGATCAAGCACGGATCGTGCCAACATTAAAATTGGTTGATATCACTCATTTCTATTAGATTTATCTCAACGTTAATTTAAGAGATTTTCAGTGCATTTGACGTCATTTTATCGACATTTAATAAAAAAATAGCATTGAGCTTCCTGATTAGAGGTTCTTTGGAAGGGTGCAGTTGATTAACGAATTTGGAAGTATTTAGTATCAGCGGCAAGCTTCTGCCGCTAGCCAGCGCAGAAATGCCGCTTCCGATTTTCTATGAGAGAAAAAGTTATTGCTGAAGGTGCTAGGTTGCCACCCAAAAAAAACGGCCACTCTGATAAGGAGTGGCCGTTTTATGCGAGAGTCTGATCGATAGGTATTTACTGAAGCAATGCTAGTACTGTTTGTGGCAACTGATTCGCTTGAGCTAGCATCGCGGTTCCAGCTTGCTGGATGATCTGAGTTCTGGCGAGCTCTGAGGTTGCAGCTGCATAATCAGTATCCAAAATTCTGCTGCGAGAGGCCTCTGTATTAGTTTTCACGTTGCTAAGGTTGTCCACAGCGTGCGTAAGTCGGTTGGATACTGCGCCAAATGTTGCTCGTTGCGCCGATACATCCGCAATCGTGTTGTCTAGTCGAGTGATTGCGTTTGAGGCTACTGTCACGGCCGACGCGATAGTCGCAG
>PBZS01000022.1 GCA_002730235.1 Gammaproteobacteria bacterium
GTGGACTACTCGAATAACATCCATATTTACCTTAGAAAAACCATGACCTATATTTGCTGACACGGCCTCAACCTTTGCGTTTTGGCTCATCCTGATTAGTCCCTTATATCTTGCAGGAGCCAGTCTGTAGGGATGTCTCGGCCCATATTTCGTTCTATTATCTTCTCGTACACCAAACCACCGACTGACGAAAACTGGAGCCCCTGGTTACCGACGTTCCTGTAAAACGTAATCTGCTCGCGTGAGGTCCTCCCCTCACACTTGCCCGTGACAAGGTCTTTGAATTCTGGCTTGTTACCACCCCGGCCACGGTCCATAAACTCTGGACTGTCACCACCAAACCCGGGTGATGGATTCTTTTCTGGTATGACGAGCTGCTGCTCCGCAGTGCCACCAATGAAGGCTGCGGGCGAGTGCCCCCTCTCTGCCTGAAAAACGTCGGTTTGTTTCATTTGAAGACCAGCGACACCCTGCCTGACGACCACATCAAACCGAGAAATCGCTGCCTCTGGCATTTCTCGTCGCCCAAGGTTTGTCACGTGCTGCCCCTTCTCTAACCAGGCCGCATCATAAACGGGGACCATGCTGTCGGTTGCGGATGAGACGATATCTGCACCGGCAATCGCTTCCTGTGGTCCAGACACCGCAACAACTCCTATTCCGTATTTTTCCGACATCTCCTCCGCAAAGGCCTCTTTGTGCCCTTTCGTTGGACTGTAGACACGGCACTCTTTGATTGGTCTGACGCAGCAGAAGGCGTCGAGGAACGTTCTAGCCATCCCGCCCGAACCGATCAAACCAACCACCTCAGAGTCTTCTCGGGACAGATACTTTGCACCAATTCCAGCGCCGCCTCCGACCCGAAAGTGTTGCAGAAGACCATCGTTAATCAACGCCAGCGGCTCACCATTTCTGGTCGACAACAAAAAAATCAGCCCACAGTAGGTACCGGGCTCCATACAGTGCTTCTCTTCAGTCCATCCCCCGTCATCAGTTTTAGGCCAGCTAACAATGTCGGACTTCATGCGGATCGCAAAATATTGCGAGCTGGCCCCCTCCATAGACCCCCAGCGAAAATAGCTTTCAGGTTCCTCTGCCGGGTAGTACACATCAACCCTCGGGCGGTGAACAGCACCGTACTCAGCTAATCCGCGGAAGGCCTCTTCCTGGACACGTATGCAGTCTGACATGCGAAGCACCTGATTCACTTCATCATTATTGATAAGCCTCATTTCTAAGTCTCCAAGGTAGCCTCAGCGAATAGCGCCTCTGGCGACCTATACTCTGCGCCAATACCCTGGTCTACTGCGTACCGCATCAGCATATCGACGTTTGATCGGTTCGCCTCAAATCCACGAGGCCATGCCTTACCCTTAAACCGTCCCCGGTCCCTCTCAAATTGATGCCTACAGCCTGGCAATATAGACCAGTTGGGGTCCGCGTAGTAACCCTCAGCGATATCAAACGCAGAATGAAAAATTTCCATTAGCTCCAAGGGTAACTCGGGATTTTTGTCAGCCAATGATTCCTGAATAGCTATCACGTGCATGATTGGAAACGAGCCGACTTCGTCGAAGTAGCGTTCCTCCTCCGACTCGGGGTCCAGAAAAAGGCGTCTTGCAGGAATCTCTCCACTCATCACGTTGGCTGGAGGATGGGGCAAGAAAAACGCTTCGATCTCGCCAGACTGGAGCCGGTCGCCCAGACGGTCACGCTCGCCAATGAATTCAACGCTAACGTCAGGACCATACTCTAGAGGTATTTTTTCCTTGGTCGTGAGCTTCCAATGAATCGAGCGCCACGGAACTTTATAATGGAACTCGAGGTCTCCCTTCGCAAGCAACGACAGTGTGGTCTGGAACGCACTAAGCGCGACATTCCGTCCAATCAAATGTGAGGGCTCAGTCATCTCTGAGTCCAAACTCACCCACATTTGACTGGTACTGAACAAACGTCTAGGAAAAACTGGTATGCCCACGATCGGATAACCCCTCGTTTTTGCCGCCAGAAAAGACGACATCGAAAATTCGGCGACATCATACTGTCCTCTCAGGAACGACTCGTGTCTGTCAGTACCGTGCTGTAGTCTCGCGCTCTGGCCGACCTGAAACGGTTNNATGTCCAAATCAAAACCATGAGATAAAGAACCATCNAAAAACGGAAAATGTCGATCATATCGATCGACAGCAAGCTTGATCTCCATGAACTGCCTCCAGANCGAACCGGTTGATTAGCGGGTCTGGGTAACCTCCCTCAAGTCCACCGACTCTACCGACAGCGTTTGCTCTTCAGCGTCGACNCGTTCGATCTTTGCNCCTTTCTCAAAACCCGCCATCTGCAATATCTCAAGCTCTTCGTCATCCGAGGCACTCTC
Source organism: Gammaproteobacteria bacterium (assembly GCA_002730235.1). GTDB lineage: Bacteria > Pseudomonadota > Gammaproteobacteria > Pseudomonadales > Litorivicinaceae > HIMB30. Next base: position 2,375 of record PBZS01000022.1, read on the forward strand.
GAACCAATACTGCTCACCCCGCGGGATAAGGATTCCCTCATGCTTCCCGAACTCACCAATCACGACATTGGCGGGCCCGTAAAATCGGACTCGTCCTGCGAGCACCATCCAGAAGCCATCCATACCACGGTGAGAATGCAGATTATTCTCGCCTCCCTCGCGGACAACCTGCACCCTTCCCCGGATGATGTCGCTGCCTGCTAGCTGCACGATCGCCTTACTACCAGGCATATCACACGGTTTCTCGTATTTGAAAACCTGATAGCTACCTTCGCTCATAGTCCTCAGTCCTTCGGTCTAGTTTGTTATCCGTACTTAAAGATTAATCGAAACATTATGAGGCGACCCATACCGTTCCCATCTCACTGCAAAAGTACAACTCCGACAAAAAAAGCTCACCAAGACAGATGGATCAGGACTCCTAGCCCAGCAGAACATAGAACCACGATCCCAGGATCCCAACGCTTGAGCCATACTCCTAAAACGATGAAAGCCACAAGAAGATACTCAACGGGATCGATCGTAATGTTTAGCGCGAGCCCTGTCCCCGCCGTTAACATCATCCCTGCAATCACGAAACCGGCCGCAGGCATAAAGAGAGCGACGTATCGCCTCAGATGATCGTGCCAATGCGCCGCCAAAGACGCTCCGACGACGGTCGGTATGGAGATACCCACCAGGCAAGCGATCGCACCAGGGAATCCTGCCAAGAAGTAACCAATCCCCGCGACGAAGCTGCACTTTGGTCCCGGGACAAAGTTACCGATTGCGTAAGCCCACGCAAAAAGGGCAGGACTTAATATACCCAGATCTACCCAGTGATCCTGGATGATCGCAAGCTGTCCATTCCCGCCGCCTAAGGAAAATAGGGTGCTAAATGCGATCACTGCCAGAATCTCAACCAGCGAGGAGGCGTTACTCGACATCAGCTGGTCCAGTCCGTGTGTCGCCACGAATCGTTAACGAACCAAGTGCAATACCCGCGCAGGCTGCCATAATGAGCGACCCATCGTATAGGATCACATACACTGGAATTCCCAAACTGATCAGCAAACCAAACAGAATTGAGTCCCTGTCAACCCTATCACCGACGAACATCCTCACCGCGTTACCGACTAACAGCCCTATGACACCCAGACCCACATAACGCTGAACGGTAACCAATGCCGGATTTTCTGATACCGCGCCGGTTAAAACACATGCGGCAATCACGATCAAAGTACCGGGTAAAAGAATAAAAACCGACGATCCAATTGCTCCCCATACCCCGCCAACCCGGTATCCGACCATTGCCGCGAATGCAAGAAACTTTGGAGCCGGAATCATCGCAGCCGCAAGCATCAATGATTTCTGATCATCGATAGTTAACAGGTTTCTGCGTTCAACCAATTCTCGCTGTAACCGATCAATCGCAGCCCACATTCCACCAAAACAGGTACACCCGAGAACAAGGAATAGCCAACAAATGCTCTGTATTGGTAACCTCGATTGTTTGTTAAGATTTTTCAATTACTTCTCAGTTACGTTTGAGAGTCGACGGTTATTGAAGTATAGACCTGTCAGTTACGTCGTGCATGAAATTAATGTATGAAATGAGCAAGAACTCATTTTATAATGTCAGTATCGTCATACAAGGTCAGTCCCTCTACCCCGGAGAAATGCTTTTTGTGAGTCTTTGGTGGGGAGTCATCGACCCCATGCCCAAAGAGCTTAAAAATCGAGAAGAAGGTATCTCTATAGCCGCAAGCATCTTCATAATCTGAGGTCTGGGTTGAGATCTGGTAAACGCGTCTACCCTCGAACTCCGTAAAGTGCTGATGGGTTTTGGGTACTCGAAAATTCAGATACCAGTTCGGCGAACGGCGATTCTTGGTCAGATAATCTCGTCGGTTACGTCTTGTCATGTGCATAAGTATGAATTAAATATGAACCAATTTAAACCCTGAGGAGATTAAAATTCTCCAAAATCCAACATACGGTCCGACAGGCTTGTGGCGAGGAATCACTTCCCGCAAAAAATATCGCGACTAAAGACGCGGCCCCCTACAACAAGATTTAGCTCGTGCGTTCGTTGTAAATAAAGTAACTGATCAAAAAACGATTCCAATTCGATCTTTGGTGATCAGGTAACCGCCAGACCACCATCAACAACAAATGATTGGCCGGTAATAAAACTCGCCTCATCAGAGCACAAAAAACCGACTAGTCCGGTCAGGTCTGATACTTCTTGCGGCCGTTTTATACAACGGGCCTGGATCATCGCCTTCATTTGTTCAGGTGAGACAGTCTGTCTGGGCACCTCGGTCACAGTGGCTCCGGGTAAGATCGCATTGACCGTGATATTGAAGTCTCCGACCTCACGCGCCATTGCACGAGAAAGACCCTGAACCCCTGCCTTCGAGCTCACGTAATGTAAGTAGTTGGGTCTTCCCATTGGCACTACGGCCGACGAAAAGTTAATGATTCGCCCCATGCTCGATTCTTTCAACCAGGGAAGAGCCGCTTTACAGGTGTTGAACGTACCCTTCAAGTTGACATTAATGACCTTATCCCAATCACCTGATTCAATTTCCCAGAACGGCTTCATGGTCAAAGTTGAAAAAATTGAGGCACAGTTTATGAGCGCATCTATGCAGCCGTTATCCTGCCCAATCTTGCCAAAAGCTGTATTGCAGGCGGCTTCATCCGTGATATCCACATGCAGACTCTTGAGGGACTCCGACGAATCTGGTGATGGCTTTACATCAAGATTGAACACGCAATGCCCGAGCTCAGTAAAATAATCGGCTATCCCTCTACCAATTCCCTGTGAGGCTCCAGTGATGCAAATAATTGACGATGTCATCTAAGTTTCCTTGTCAAAGTAAGCTCGGTATAAGCGTGACGATCCAGGGGTTCAACACGATCAAGATGCAGAAGAAAAAGTAAATCATTACGAACGGTAAAACAGACCGGTAGATGTCTTGCATCGAGACAAGATTCGTCGCACCTTTCAATGCAAATAGCGTGTATCCGAACGGGGGTGTTATGCCACCAACCGTTATGTTGACCAAGAGTAAAAACCAGAAAACCAGTGGCTCGACAGGCATCAAGTCCATGAGTGATTTGTAAAGCGGGACAATGATCAATAGCAACGCGATCTGATCGATCAACATGCAGAGCACGAATGGGACAATCATCACAACAAACAGCAGCAGATACGGAGAATCAGAAAACATCGCAAGGAGAGATTGGAGACCTCCGGCGATCCCGCTCATAGCTAGCAGCTGTGAGAAAAACTTTGCACAGATCATGATCAGAATAATCATGCACCCGAGTTTTGCAGACTCAAATATCGACTCAATGAGGAGCTCTAGGTTCAGACTGTTATACAGACGAGCGACGCACAGTGATCCCAATACACCGACGGATGCCGCCTCTGTTGGCGTGGCAATACCCGTGAGTATTGCCCCCAACACCAATGCAATTAAAAACAGTAACGGCATCGTATCTTTGAAAGGTGAGGCATCGCCTTGGTCAATGTCTGTATCTTGATCAAAACCGCGTGACCTAAATATGATAAAACCGGTAAAAATCACCGCGAGAAAAAAACCTGGAAGAATCCCCGCTACCAGCAGTTTCGCGATCGATTCCTCGGCCAAGGTACCGAGAATAATCACAAGCACAGAAGGCGGTACGATCGGCGCAAGACTCGCTCCAGCGAGAATAGTCCCGGCGCAAATTTTTCTGGGGTAACCTTGATTTAACAGGGTGGGTAGAACCGTCCGACCGAGCATCGCTGCGACGGCCATACTGGCTCCTGATAGAGCACTTAAAACCGCCGCCAGCATCATCGTAACAACGTTTTGTCTTCCTGGAATAAATCCCACAACGAGTTGTATACTTTTAAACAAACGCTGAACCGCGCCCGCACGAAAAATAATCTCACCCATCAGAATAAATAATGGGATTGTGGCAAGCGCTTGCGTTGTGGCCGTATTTAACATGCTGTTCACAAACATGCCGTATCCCGATGGACCTATCTGGAACAACACGATAGCCGCGTTAACCGTCAGGAATACAAGGAATATCGGAAGACCGGAGACGAGCAAAAGAATCAATGCGATCGTCGCAACGATCATTAAATCAGCCATCTTGTTCCGAGCCTGATCGAAGAATCTGTAAAAGAAACTCCAATGCAGCGATCGTGAGGCCCATGATCAGCCCAATATTCAACCAATATTTAGGTATAGGGGTCGCACTTACCGTCTGAACACCGGTCGCCAGTTGAGCGAGAAAGACTTGGATTGATATGTAAACAGTCACGGCAACAACAAGAAAAGCAATCCCATTCATCACCCTCACCAAAATGAGCCGATTTGGAAGGTTATCGGTGAGAAACGTTATGGCGACATGGCCCTTAACACGTGTAACCTCGGGGAACGCAAAGAAAAGAGAAAACGCTAAACCATAGCCAACAAAGTCATTAGCCCAAGAAGTGGGATTACCTGCATACCTGAGGATTATTTCCATAACGGTGATGCAGGCAATACCGAAGAGACACAGACCACTCGAGCACAACAGTGTCCGGGTGGCGCTGTGAATGACTGTTTCCATTCGGCCCTAAGGAGCTAACTTAGCGCTTCGCGCCAATTTCGCGAACTCTTCTCCTCGAGACCCGTTTTTCTTTATCACCAAACCAAACAAGCCGTCCGAGAAAACTTTGGGGAGGTCGTTTGCGTACTTGGATCCCAGATTTGTTTCCTTCATTCCCAGCTTTTTCAATTCCACAACCTCTGTATCAGCAAGACCGTAGAATTGATTCCAGGTCTCTTTCTCCAAGTCGACACCGACTTTAGTGAGTGCTGATTGCTGTGCCGAAGAAAGATTGTTCCAAGCACCGAGATTCATGAGAATTAGGTGGGTTACATCACCAAAGCGTGGACGCATCATGTAACCCGCGGTCTCGTACCACTTGAATCCAAGCGCACCCAAAACAGGCCATGCCGCTCCATCAACCGTTCCCTTATCGAGAGCAGAGTAGATTTCTGCGGGCGGCAACACCACTAAAGAACCACCCAAGTGCTCAATCAAGGCCTTATAGACAGGCGTCCCTCTTACTTTCGCTCCATCGAGCCGACCTGAGGAACCGATTGGTTTCTTAAGCACCATGTGATACCCGTCACCAGACGTAGGCATCGCGATTAGCTTCAGACCAATCTCGTTGTAGCTATTGTCTACGAAGTCCCAAATCCCTGAGGCACGACGCTTTTCAGGATCGCCATCAACGCCATCCATACCCATACCAATCCCAGTCGTACCGTAATGATAGCCTCCATGCGTGTACACAAATTGGTAAAGGCCAGCCTGAACCGGTTCTAATTGTTCAAAAGGCGAAACTGCTTCCGGACCCTTCACGTCCAGAGTTAGATCGGGGACCCTTTTTTTAACCATTTCGGCGAACTTAGGGACCGTGTACTTGGCGCCTGCATAGTTGGTGTTCCAACTCGATAGCATATTCAGTTCTGCTGCCTGCGCAGAGACGACAAAAAGTGCCGCAGCGCAAGACGCAATATACTTGTTCATTTCTATTATCCTCTTATTTTTTTAAATTATTGAAACATTAAGATCGAGTAACAGTTACTCAAAACTGGCCAAAAATCGCAACCCCCAATCCCTGTAAAGACAGGCGACACCGGGAATTTGACAGTCAAAAGACAAATTATTTGTGCATAAGTCCCAAATCAGATCGAACTCGTATTCGATCGGTGACTTCTTGACAGTCAAATCGAAAAAAAATCTACGCGGAGATGGAAACCATCCGCTTGCTACCAGACCAGTTAAGCAAAATCGTTCGCCCTCTGAATTTATCGGCCTTCCCACGCGCTTAATTAGGGCTGGATATGTTCGTAGCCGAGTAGAGTATAATCCATCAAGCTACTTGACGTTCTGGCCTCTTTCGCAATTAGGATTAGTAAAAATGACGGATTTATCTTGTCTCCCAGAAAATACGGGACTCTTTTTTAACGGGGAATTCCAAAACGGTAATAGCTTACTGACATCAAAAAATCCTGCCACCGGCGAAATATTGCTGGAGGTCAGTGGAGCATCAGAGGAAACCGTAGATCGTGCGGTTACACAGGCATGGAACGCACAACCTGCTTGGGCAAAGACCGATATCAGAGAACGAGTCGCATGCGTCCGAAAATTTATAGATGCTATAGAAACAAATGCCAACAACTTGGCTACACTTGACGCGTTGGATACTGGTAATCCATATCGTGGCATGCAGATTGACGTGAAGATCAGCCTAGCTGTCATGGATCTATTCGCCGGTCTTGCTCCAGAAATTAAGGGAGAGTCTTTTCCTGGTCCTGGAGACCGAATCAATTTCTCTGTCCGCGAACCGCTGGGTGTCGTCGCCCGTATTGTTCCGTTCAATCATCCATTTATGTTCGCATGCATAAAAAGTGTTGCACCGCTGATTGCGGGAAATGCGGTGGTAATTAAGCCATCCGAACATACCCCTCTCAGTGCGTTACGGATCGCTGAGCTTGCGGGAAATCTTTTCCCTCCTGGGATTTTCAACGTCCTAAATGGTGGTCGGGAGACTGGAAGTGCGCTAGCTCAACACCCAAGAGTTCGCAACGTCAGTCTGGTTGGAAGCGTACCCACTGGAAAAGCTGTGCTGACCGACGCCTCGAGTACCATCAAGTCCGTTCTACTTGAGCTTGGTGGAAAAAACCCATTGGTTATTTGCCCGGATGTTGATATCGATTTTGCAGTAGCAACTGCTGTCAAAGGGATGAATCTGACCTGGACCGCGGGCCAGTCTTGTGGCTCAACCAGCAGACTTCTGGTGCATGACAGCATTTATAAAGACGTGGTGGAGGGTGTCACAGAATCTTTTCATGAATTGACCCTCGGGATTCCATCCGACCACCAGACAGAGATGGGCTGCCTCACGACGAAACCCCACTTCGAAAAGGTAAAAGAATACTTAGACATCGGTCAGTCAGAAGGGGCGAAAATGACCACGGGGGGCATACCTGAACACACGCCACATCCAAACGGACTCTTTATTCGGCCGACCCTATTTTCCGATGTTAGTCCTGATATGAAGATAGCAAACGAAGAAATCTTTGGCCCAATCCTATCGGTATTGTCCTGGTCGACGGATAATCAGGTTATCGATATCGCAAATTCTGTAGACTTCGGCCTAACGGCTGGAATTTTATCGAATGACATTAACCAAGCCTTAAAAATGTCTAAAGAAATTCAAGCGGGCTATGTGTGGATCAATAATTCAAGTGATCACTATCCTGGTGTCCCCTTCGGCGGCTTCAAAGACTCGGGGCTGGGCCGAGAGGAGTGTCTCGAGGAAATGCTGGCATATACCCAGCTGAAGGCCATCAATATTCATCTGCGTTAGTGATTTTGTGCCTATCAGGCGAGGCTGCATGTGGCGCCAGTGGCTTCAGTATCTCAAACACTATCGTCTCATCTAACCGACTTCACAAGACGCCTAGATAGACGGTCTAGAGCTCTATTTACTGACCAAGGGTCAGATTCTCCTTGGATTTTTGTTGCGCGTCCCACAGAGATTTGAACAGCACACTCGATTCAATCAAGGCCGAGAAATGTCCTTGCTCGACGAGCTCGCCGTCCTTAATTACTAGTATCTTGTCTGCGTCCTTAATCGTGCTTAGTCGGTGCGCAATAACAATCGTCGTTCTATCAGTAGCTATCTGCTCCAGATTCTTCTGGACCTGTCGCTCAGTCACAGCATCCAACGATGACGTTGCCTCATCAAACAAAAGGATGGATGGATTTTTTAGAATTACTCTCGCGATTGCGATTCGTTGCTTCTCGCCGCCTGAGAGCTTGAGTCCACGCGCACCAACTTGAGTAGCTAATCCGTCAGGAAGGCTGGCAACAAACTCGCTTAGCCCCGACACTTCAAGGGCCTTGTTCACCTCTTGATCACTGGCATCGACCCGGCCATATCGGACGTTATTGGACAGGGTATCGTTGAATAGCACGGTGTCCTGAGGGACGACACCCACAGCATCCCGAACGGCACCACGTGACAGTTCTTTGGTGTCTTTTCCGCCTATACATATCGATCCATGGTTCGGTTGGATGATCTTCAAGAGCAGTTTGCCGATTGTGGTCTTTCCTCCGCCAGTCTCACCGACAATCGCAACTGTCTGGCCCGATTCAACCGTAAATGAAATTCCTGAAAGAGTCGGACGACTTGGATCATAAGAGAAATGTACGTCATCGAAAGTAATTGTAGAATCCTTAAGCTCATCCGTTGAGGTCGCTGGATCAGACTCACCAGACTCGTCCAATATACCGAAGAGACTCTCCATATCGATTAGAGACTGCCTGATCTGGCGATAGATCCATCCCAAGGAATTGAGAGGCTGGAAGGCCTGTAAAATATAAGTATTCAGGGTCACGAATCCACCAACCGTGAGTGCGTTGAGCTGCACATCGAAAGCGGCCAGCACCAAGAGAAGAATCACTCCAGACAGAACAATTATGGTCTGACTCAAATTTAGATACATCAATGATAAACGACTCTGATTTGCCGCCCGCTCGTAATCAGCAAGACCGCGATCGACCTGACCTGTCTCATATCTTTCGTTATTGAATAGTCGAACGTTCTCCACATTGACGAAGCTATCGACCATGCGTCCGGCGACAGCATTATCGGCCTCGTTCATTTCACGTCGGAATCGTAACCGCCAGATGGTGACTCTCAGTGTAAAAAGAATATAAACGACGACGGTGCTAGTAATGATGAGGGCATAAACCCCTCCAAACGTAATCCAAACGATCACGCTAACCAGAGCCAACTCAATCAGGGTCGGACCAATATTAAAAAATACATACCGCAGAAGAAATTCGATCGCTTTCGTGCCTCGATCAATTAATCGATCGAGCGATCCGGTGTGCCGCGACAGATGAAAAGAAAGCGGTAACTGATGCAAATGCGCAAATGTTTTTAGGGTCAAAACACGAATCGCGTGCTGAGACACGTGGGTGAACAGCACCTCCATCAACTCCGAAAAAATAAGTGAAAAGAGACGTGTAATCACATACACAACGACGAGACCAACAGCACCCAAGACCCAGACTGGAAGAACCTCGTCACCGTTTAATCGGTCGATGGCTAAACCCAAAAACCATGGCGTAGCTAGATTACTCATTTTCGCTAAAACCAAACAACCAAGGGCAGCCATCAACCTGAGTCTCAGATCAGGTCGCTGGCGAGCCCAAAAGTAAGGCTTGATAGCTTGAGCTTGTTCTGAAAGCGTCACTAACTTTCCATTAAGTTAGCTGGGCTCATCAACCGCTGCCGCCAGGCATAATTACTGAACAACCACCGTCTACAAAGAGATCGGTTCCCACGATAAAGTCTGACTGATCGGATACAAGGAACGCCACCGCGTTGGCTAGATCCGACGGAGCACCAGCGCGGTTCCTCAGGTTGATGATTGGTCTGCTTGGATCAAATTCATCTTTACCGACCGGGGACCCGATCTTGTTAGGTACTACGCTGTTCACACGAATATTATATTCCGCCAATTGAATAGCCATCGCTTTTGTAAGATTTACAACTCCACCTTTAGCGGCGGCGTATGCAATTGCTCTGCCGCGGCCAAAGTAGCCGGTCGTCGACGATACATTGACAATGTTACCGGGGATCCCCTGATCAACCATCTTGTGAGCTACACATTTCGCAAAATAAAAAGGGGCGGTCAAAGTGATATCGAGCGTTTTTTGCCATGTGGTCAAGTCGATATCCAATATGTTTTTGTTATCAGAAATAGCGACATTATTCACCAAAATATCGATCCGCTTGAACTCGTGTTGGATCGCGTCTACGACATTCAGAATCTGTTCCGGCTTAGATACATCACAGACGAATGACGCAGCGGAAACGCCTTTTTTAATCAGATCTTCGACTACCTTATCTGCACGTCCCTGATCAAGATCAACAACCGCTATCGAGGCACCCTCCTCAGCAAGGCGGTGGGCAATAGCCTCCCCGATATTTCGACCAGCACCAGTAATGATTGCGAGCTTTCCCTCATGACTCATCCCAGATTTCCCCTAATGTCAGATGCCCCACGTAATTAACGGTCGACTATCCCACACAAACCAAAGGTTAGACAAAGATAGTAGCGGTCTCGGTGGCCCAAAATGATCGTATGATCTCAAAAGTCTATGGTTCAAGCGTGTAATATTTTCTTGTCAGGTCACTCTTAAAATAATTTAGTTAAATGTTCCGACAAGCTGGAATCGAAGTTTCACGGTCGTTATGGTTGAAACAAGAATAAATATACAAGGTATTCTGTGTGTGTCCCGACTCAATCTGTCCGTTGCTACCAATGACTATGACCAATTCAGGGACGTCAGAATTCGCAAGTCAAACTCTGAGGGGATTGACCTTAACTGGTTCAGTTTCACCTACCACGAGTGTTTCGTCAGATTTACTGCTGATCTGGAGTTCAATATTTCAGAGCTGTCATTCGCTAAGTTCAGCACCCAAATCACACGAGATAGACCAGACAACATCAGACTCCCCATATTTTACTCAAAGTTGTTCCGATTCAGTTCGTTTTATTAAGAAAATAGCGACATCAAAATGATCAAAGATCTCAGGGGAAAACATGTCGGATCGCCGGAGTGGACTCACTCAGTGGCAGTATGGCTGAGGGGCTGGATGCAAAATGATAGGGGAATCGATCTCACGGACATCAACTGGGCTCAAGCTGGAGCAGACGCCCCGGGGCGGGGAGAGAAGGTAGAACTGAACTTACCCGAGGGCATAGACCCAGAACGGATTAAAGATAAATCACTGAGTCAGCTTTTAGCGGGCAGTGAAACTGATTGTGCAATCGTTGCCCGTCCTCCGACATGCTTCCTGGTAAACCGTTTGGATATCGTCCGCTTGTTCCCTGAGTACATCAAAATGGAAGAGGCATACTTTAAAGAGACCGGCGCCTGGCCAATCGTATATATTGTGGCGATGAAAAGATCTATATATGACGAGCATCCTTGGGTCGCTCGTAACCTTTACAATGTGCTCCTTGAGTCGAAAGACCAAGGTGTCTCAAGGCTCCTTGATCCGGCGATCTCGCGATACCCACTGCCGTGGGTGGCGACCTATGCCAACCACATGCGGAAATTCATGAATGGCGACCCGTTCCCTTACGATATCGAAGAAAACAGAAAAACATGGAAACAAATGGCGCTCTACTCTTACCGGCAAGACATAGCCCACAGACAGTTCACGCCCGAAGTGATTTTCCCTCCAACTGTCTCGACGAAAGTCATAACATAAAACGGAGCGACATCGAAATGGCTCACAAGCATCCACCATCAGCCGGTAAAGTAGATCCAGCCATCATCGCCGATCTAGCAGCGGCCGCACGAATCTTGGCTGCACGGGGAGTAGTGGATGGTTTCGGGCACGTGTCCATGAGACATCCCTCTGCACCAGATCGCTATTTAATGGCTAAATCTCTGGCTCCGGCGCTTGTCAAACCCGCAGATATCATCGAGTACACACTTGACAGTGACCCCTGTGAGGATCGCGGACGGGCTTCGTTCTTGGAGCGATTTATACACGGCGAGATTTACAAGATGCGGCCAGATATCAATGCGATCGTGCACTCCCACTCACCCTCCGTTATCCCATTTGGCGTAGTTAAAAACCAGATGAAAGCCATGTTCCATAACGCAGCATTCCTGGCGATGGGGGTGCCCATTTTTGATATTCGCCAGTCGTTTGGGATGACGGACATGCTGGTCTGTAATTGCGCCAAGGGTCTGGCTCTCGCCGAGACACTTGAAGATAAGCATGTTGCCTTGATGAGGGCCCATGGCTCGGTCGCCACAGGCGACTCGCTGCAGAATGCCGTCTTTCGGGCTGTATACACTGAGGTAAATGCGCGGATCCAGTTGTCGGCGATCTCGATCGCTCAAGATGGCGGGATAGAAGCGCTTGAGCCAGAAGAAGGCGTCCTCGCCGATGAAATTAATAAGACCGCAGGCATGCGAGCCTGGAATCTCTGGCGGATGGAAATCCGATCACAAAACAACTGGTAAAAATTATGGAATCTTTAAAGCAAGATCTTGTCGATTGCATCCGAATGCTCGAGTGCTCCGGTATCATCGACTACAACGGACACGCAAGCACCAAACTCGACGACAACCGGCTGCTCATCAATATCGGCTCATGCCAGAGAAGCACGCTCACCACCGCCGACATTTGTGAGATTGATTTTGAAGGTAACGTAATCTCGGGTAAAGACAAGCCACCACTGGAGTTTCATCTACATGTCGGAATTTACAAAGTTCGACCAGACGCTAAGGCAATCGTTCATTCGCACCCCAAATGGTCCACATTCCTGACAATGACCGGTAGCGAATATCGACCAGTCTACGCGCAAGGCACACTAGTCTATCCGTTACCACTTCTCGATTCCCCTGACTCGATCAACAATCCGGTCATGGCGGAAAGGCTGGCAGACACGCTTGGTGATCGCCCTGCAGCGCTCATGAAAGCTCACGGTGCGGTGACTGTCGGCAAGACTATCCAAGATGCGTTCGTTTTAGCAAATTATTTGGAAGAGAACAGCCACCGTCAGTATATGGCGATGCAGATCGGTACCCCTTACTTATTTTCCGCTGCGGAAATTGAAAAATATCGAGAAAAACTCTGGAACCCCAATCTTTTCGAGCGAACCTGGAACCACTTCAAAGCAAAACTCCCTCCCACTCGATTGTAGGCGTTTGTGATGATAAAGCTAACCGACGACAGCGAGATTAATTTGGTGGGCGTAATGGGCTTCCCTATCACACACTCGCGAAGCCCACTGATGCACAACACGCTGATGCAGGAGAATGGTATTCGCGGCACCTACATCCCAATCGAAATTAAACCAGGAAAGTTAGCCCCAGCCCTAGAGTCCTTGCCTAAACTCGGATTTAAAGGCGTCAATCTGACCATGCCCCTCAAACAAGAAGCCATCGCTACGGTCGATGAACTTGACCCCGCAGGGAAGCTTATCGGAGCGGTGAGTTGCGTCGTTGTGCGGAAAGACAACTCACTTCTGGGTATTAATAACGATTGGATCGGTTTTAAAGATAACCTCAAAGCTAGATATCCTAACTGGAAATCAAACACTAAAACGGCGCTGGTATTAGGAGCTGGTGGTGGTGGATTAGCGATTATTTACGCACTCATCCAAGAGGGGATACACAATATTATCTTGACCAATCGAACAAAAGTAGGGGCGGAGAAAATAGCAAATATCTTCAATAACCAAAATATACAAGTGAGACCCTGGGCAGAGCGTCACTCGTTAGTCGAAGAGTGCGAGCTAATCGTTAACACAACCAACCAGGGAATGGCCGGCCAGCCGCCCTTAGATCTATCCCTTGATCTGGCGATGCCTGACACACTCGTCACGGACATTATCTACGTCCCTCTCGAGACAAAACTTATAACAGATGCAAAATCCAGAGGGCTGCGAACGCTTGGTGGTCTGGGGATGTTACTGCAGCAATCTCGGCCAGCGTGGCAAGTCTGGTTCGGTGTCGATCCAAAAATTACCAACAATCTGCGATCCTTAATGGAACAAGATATCCTTCAGAGCACTTGATAACCGTTTCGAGAGGGGGTTAAAGAAATCGCAACACGCAGAACTTAAGCGAATCCTTCGATAAAGACGCCCTTATACAGCTCTTTTTCCAATATAAATTCGAACAAGCCAAATAGAATCAGACCGAGAATCATACTCGTTCCCGCTGCCATTAGAAGCTTCTTCCCACCAAAGAAATACATCGAGCAGAACGTATAAACCACAGCCGCAAGAATCAGACCCAGAAAATAAGCAAGCGCGACAAATGCCGTGATCCATAACATCGCGACCAGTACGCTCTGGTTACTTGCTTGGCCAGATGTTTGGCTCGAATTATCGTCGTCCACATTCGAACCATCCAAACCAGTCAATACGACCAAACAAGTGAGCACCATAAAGATCGAAGCCCAGAACGGAATAAAAGCAGAGACCGGTCCGTAACTTGATCCAACATAGAGTGTGCCAACAGCGAATACCGTTAAGGGTATCAGCAGCCATACATTGCTATGGTTTATTTTAATCTTCACGCTGCGGTTTCCTTGGAGTCGGACTTACTAAAAAATCCCTTAAGGTAATAGGCTATGCAAGCGACTATGAGGAGCATGATGACTATTGACTGGGGTCGAGTGAACAAAATACTCAACGTTCCATCGCCTATCCTAAGTGTTTGGAAGTAGCTTGTTTCCATTAGCGGCCCGAGGACAATAGCCAGAGGGAATGCTATCCGAGGGAATCCGAATCTCATAAATAAAAAACCAACGAAACCAAATACTAACGTCGTGACTACATCGTAAATTTCGTTATCGAGCGAATAAGAACCAATCATTGCAAACGCCAAAACGATTGGGACAAGAGTTCGGGAGTCTACAAACGTTAGTTTAGCGATAGAGCTCGCTGCCGATATTGTGATAATGGAGGCAATCACCCCAGAAGTTGCCGCCGCAGCGATCAGGATCCAGATAATATCAAGGCTTTCTGTCATGATAGTCGGTCCTGGGACCATGCCATGGAGGATTAGTACGCTCAGGAAAACCGCCATCTCTGCGCTTCCTGGGATACCGAACGCCAAAGTCGGTACAAGTGCCCCACCCTCCTTGGCATTATTAGCCGACTCAGGCGCAATGACGCCAATAATATTCCCCTTACCAAATGAGTCTCTTTCGCTCGGTTTAGCCGTGGTGACCGCTATCGTATATGCCATAAATGCGGCCACAGTACCGCCGACGCCAGGTAATGCGCCCACACCGGTACCGATGGCGCTGCCGCGTAACAATACCTTCCATCGTTTGATTGGCTCGAGACAGCCCTGCAAGACCTGTCGAAAGTTGATGGCCTCCATTTCACCGGACCCAGCGACTGAGCCCCGTTTCGCCCACAGATTGATCATTTCACTGACAGCAAAGAACCCGATCATGACAGGAACAAGCTTGAACCCATCCCAAAGATAATCGATTCCAAATGTGAACCGCTCTTCACCAGTCACCTCATGGTAACCAACCGAAGCGATAATCAAACCGAATAATCCCACGATCAAGCTCTTAACGAATTTTTTACCAGTCGACAGGGAAACAGTTACGAGTCCTAGAACAGCTAATAAAAGGAACTCGGTTGGCGCGAACATCAGGACGATCTCTCGTGTGATCGGGACCATCGCGATCAAAAAAATAATTCCGATGATACCACCCAGACCCGATGCAGCTGCCGCTGCACCGATCGCCAGGCCAGCCTTTCCTTGCTGAGACAACGGGTACCCATCGAGCGTCGTGGCTGCGTTGGGCGCGGTCCCTGGTGTGTTAAGAAGGATAGCGGTGACAGCTCCACTGGTGGGGGCCACACCCATGACGCCGGCCATCAGAATAATCGCATCACCGGGTTCCATGTTCATCGAAAAGGGAATCAATATTGCCAACGCGGTGGTACCGCCCAGCCCGGGGAGTACGCCGAAGACAAGCCCAATTAGGGTCCCGAGAACGAGATAGAACAAGGAGTCCAATTCAAACAGTCGGACCCAGGCCTCAGAAATCACTGCTAAATCAAGAGCTTCCATTCAACCAAGACCTGTCAGATTTAAAAAAGAATAGTGGTACTGTTAGCCCAGCCTCCCACCAAGGCAAGGTGGAAGGCAGGACTAACGATAAAGCAATCAGAATACGTCTCTAAACTTCTTGAAGTAGTCCAGTGTATCCATCAGCGCTTTCTTCGTTTCCGCAGTTGTGTCGTAGGCCTTGACAGGGTTACCCGTCTTAGCAGACCACGCCTGAATATCAGGATGATTTACGGCATACGATAGCGCATCGTTCCACTCATCCATTATCTCCTTAGACATACCAGCAGGACCGGCAATGATCCTCAGTAGGCCTAGACTATGCAGCTCTGGGTGACCGATATCTTTCCCGTTAACTGCCCCGGAGAATGCCGGATCGACGTTATCAGCAAAGTGAGCGAGGATGTTGTAGTCGCCGCCTTTGTTGTATCGCTTGGCCGAACCAGACGCGAGCATGGTGACATCACCGTCGCCACGAAGAACGGCTGTGGTGTAGTCTCTGGATGACTTGTATCCATAGATATACTCACCACCTTTTCCGAGAGTTGACCACGTAATCCTGTTCGCCATGTTTGAGGTTGATCCAGGCCCCTGCTCAGGAATCTTTAGATCACCTGATTTGTTCACCAGATCATCGAGTTTTTTGTACGGGCCTTCTTTAGAAACCACTACCACGTAGCTATCACCTCCGACCCGATTTAACCAGCTGTAGCCCTGGATATCATACCCCGGATTCTCACCTTTAATGTACGGAAGTCCGTGGCCAGGGATATTGAAGATCTGAACAGTGTACCCGTCAGGCTTCTGCTTTGAAGTGTATACCGCTGCCTTTTTACCAGAGGCGCCCGGCATGTTCTTTGGAACTACTTTAATCTTGTTATAGCTCTTACCTGTTTTTTCTCTGAAATATTCCTCGATGTACGGTGAGAGCTTACGTGTGAGGGTGTCGAACCCGCCACCTGGGCCGTAAGGAATCACAATCGTAATATCTTTTTCAGGGAATGCTGCTTGTGCAGGCGCTGATGCAATCAGACCTAAAGCGACGAGTGCAGTGAGAAAACGCATTCTTACTCTCCTTTAGATTTATAGTTATAAGCCATCAACTAGTTTGATGATATAAGCACCGTACACTCCATGGATTATTACAGTCCAGCAATCGGCTATCTGATTTTGTTATTGGCTCGATATAGCCTGTGTATGGAGTAACTACAGACGATCCTTGGCCATCCATAGGGTAACGAGCATCAGGACCAAGAGCACCGTTCCGACGATCAGGAATGTCCACTGAATAGTGACAATGCTTCCAATTAAACCAGCAAACAAAGGAATCAGAAATGTCGCGCAACGATTCAAACTGGTCCGCAAACCAACAATTAAGCCCTGAATATCCTTTGATATCTTAGCGCCAAGGACCGAGAACATTGCGGGCTGAGTAACCCCTACAGCTAGTCCCATGGTTATGTTCAAAACGGCAAGGACCGCGTACGAATCTGTTAGTGACATCGCAGATACAGCAATTAAGGCTAGCACGATAAATACACCGAGGACCTTTTCAGAGCTCCAACTCTTGGAAAGTATGGTGTGAAGGAACGCAGAGCAAGCAGAGGATATTGCACTTACACCGATCAAGACGCCGATTTGGGTTGCGCTAAACTCGAGCTCCGCGAGATACACCGGCACAAAGCTGGTCTGCAACGAAACTGCTCCCAGCCGGATAGAAGAGCAAGCAACAATGTAGACTACGATTGGATCTCTGAGGAGCTGGACGGCCTGCCTATAATCACCCTTCATCGCCTGTCGTTTGGATGCGGCTCTTTCACTGCCACTGACTTCCTGAGATAACTGTAATGCAAGGACACTCATTACAGCACACCAAAGAGCGGTCGCTACAAAGGTCGAATCCGCCCCGAAGTAATCCCAAATGAAACCGATAATGAAGGGTCCAAAAAACGTTCCACCCATGCTCCAAAAGCCTAGATGACTTGTAACAATTGGATCGCCACGATACGTCTTCCCGATACCAGTCTGAACACCGATCCAACAGAATGACTGGCAGACACCGAAAATAAGCTGCAGAAGAACTAGATGAAAAACACTCGTTGCAAACGGGTACGCTAGCGAAAGGGCCGAACAGGCCAGGGCCAGTCGGGTGACCATAAATCGGACACCGTAACGATCGACCATTGCACCACCAGGGATCGCCAGAAGGAACGGTAGCAGTGATCGCATGGCCATAATTATTCCAATCTCAGCCGGACTGGCTCCGATCCCTAGCGCATAAAGCGGCACGATTACCGCGGTCAGAGGAACAAGACCTAGCGCCATAAAGCCCGACGCGAAGTAGAAAATTTTTTCCTTATCCACGGGTCTGACTCAGGCGTTTCAGGCCTGCCAATAAAAGAGGAAGTGAGAGCATAATCAACGCAATCCGAAAAATTTGGTGCGTAACAACAAATGTCAGATCCAGCTTCAGTGCAAAAGCCAGCAGAGCAAGCTCTGTCTGCCCACCAGGCATGAACGCAAGCACGATCTGAATCCAGGGAATATTTGAGACGGTAGCGTACACCAAGAGTGCGCAAAAGCAGAGGCAACAAAACATAATCACGACACTACAGATACCTGCTACAAAGGCCCGTCCCATGGAGCTGATCGAGACTCCGTAAAATGCTCGCGCGATATCAATTCCGATTGCGACTTGTGCGAGTATCAGTAGCGGCGTGAAGAGCTCCAACTGGAGGACACCAAACCCTTGTAAGGCCGCTACCAGAACCATTGGTCCCAACAAGGGCGCGCTAGGAATTTTGAGAGATGCACAGATTTTCCAGCCAATAAATCCCAACACCAGATGGATCGGTATGTATTCAGCATGGTCAAAAGACGGGGTCTGCATCCGCAAGTCCTGGATACCGACATAAAGACCCAATAGGGACGCCCCTATTACAATAATGACGACACGCATCAGATGAATAATAGTTAGAGTCTTCACATCAGCACCCACGTCACGACCAGTTGTTACCATCTCTACCATCCCACCAGGGAGTGCCGAAAACATAGCTGTGAATGCATCGAAGCGAAATATTCGCGTCAGCGCATTGAAGTTAAGTGAGGTCGCGAGAATTAGAAAAAGTGGGACGATAATCAGGGTATTCCAGTAGGAAAAGAACTCACTCGGTGTTACGGCATCAAAGCCAGTACCCACCATTGCGCCTAACACACAACGCGCCCATGGTGTCAGCGAAGTATAAGTCTGAACCCGAAGCCCAGTCATAGCGGCTGCGGATGCCGCAACCATGGAGCCAAGCAACCACGCCAGGGGTATTTGTTCGTAATAAAGACAAAACCCACCAGCAAAACCGATAAGCCAGCTATATAACGTGAAACGAGTCATCTGTAATATTTATTCCGAAAACGCAGAATCGTACAGGATGTTTGGGACCAGTCATGATTAAAACCGTCCTAATCCGATACGGTTTTAATCTTTCAGTCCCCAACGAGTGTTGACTAGATTATAGCTTAAGCAAAAAGTTCCCAAAAGTTCGCAAGAAATTGGAGATACAAGATGACTCGATACCACGACCAAACCGACCGGATTTTCGTTCGCGGCGTTCAGGGTGCGTATAATTTGCAGCAAGAGCTGGAGCGACTGAGATCGCAACCACGTGTACGAAAGGCAAAGGACCTTAAGATGGTTGATGGTCCCCAAGCTTACTCTAGGCACTACGTCGAGCCCAAAGACGGAATAACACAGACGTTCCACTTACACCTAGAGGAATACAGCCCGGGTGGAAAATCACAGAAACACGGACACGTGAACGAGGCTGCTTTTTATATCCTTGATGGCCAGGGCTACGAAATCCACGACAACATTCGGTATGACTGGAGCGCGGGGGATATCGCGATCGTCCACAACAACTGTGTCCACCAGCACTTCAACGCTAGTGAGACGGAACCGGCTAGGGCTCTGGTGATAAAAACCAAACCGATGTACTTGTTCCTTAATATGCTTTTCCAGCAGACAGTAGAGGCGCGGCTTAAGGATCCGGCACCAGGACAAGAAGGATTTGAGCCCCGCGAAGAAGAGATCGACTATAACCACCTAGAAGGAGGTTACTAATAATGGCATGGCAAGAATCCAATTTCTGGCTGGATGGCTCAGAAAATATGTTGAGATATCATGAAGTGCTTCATGAAGCCCTAACTGCTGACGAAAGGAATGCAAAACGAAAAAAAGTCGTTCATCCGAGCGACATGCCGTGGGAGTTGTCACCACAAGGGATTTTGAAGCACCTGATCAACGAGCAAATGAATACAAGAATGGAAACGGTGGACGCCTATATGCAGATAATTCCTCCAGGAAGCCGCTCCGGTAAGCACAGACACCTCGCCGAAGAGTGCCTCTATGTTCTTGAGGGTTTCGGCTACGACCTCCACCAGGATTGTGATGTGGAAATAACAGATACCTATCACTGGAGGGCGCAAGATGAGGTCAAAAAATTTGAGTGGGAGGCTGGGGACGTTGTCTATATTCCGCCAAACACCATTCATCAGCATTTTAATGGCGATCCTGACCGTCCTGCGCGCCTAATCTCCGCAACCAATCGTGTCTACTCGATGTGTGGTCTTAATGATCTTGAGCAACTCGAGAATGCACCGGAATATGTGGCGGATACCAACATCAATGCGGACTGGGTAAGAAAACTGATCGTGGAGAACGTTAAGGCCTAATGATAATACTAGGCTCGTTGCTGTCGTTTCTGAGCGCGGCATTTTTTGGATTCAACGCGGTTATGATGCGGCGGGGAGTGCTGACAGGCTCGGCACTCCAAGGCCTCAGTTTTACTCTCCCCCTCGGCGCACTGTTCTTTGGAATCGCGTCCCTCGCTCTGCTCACGCCTGAAGATGTCGAGACACTAGACTGGACGGGGGCCTGGTATTTCATCGGCGCGGGGATCGTGCACTTCTTAATCGGTCGATATACCAACTACAAGTGCACCAAGGCGGTCGGGGCCAACATAGGTGGGCCGATCCAACAGTTCACAGTCGTTGTATCGGTGGTGCTTGCTATTTGGGTACTCGGAGAGTCTATTAACTGGTTAGGGTGGATAGGTATCATTCTGTTGACTGTGGGCCCGCTGGCGGTGGCGAAGGAAAAGAAAAAGAGTAAGGTCGAGAAGCTTGAGTTTGAGTTCAAACTCCTTGAAGGATACGCCTACGGGATAACCAGCTCCATCTGCTATGGGGCAAGCCCGGTTCTGATCGCACTGGCCCTTGAGGTCAGCACCTGGCAACTGGCGCTTTACGGAGCATTTCTGGGCCACGTAGCCGCGTCACTAGTGCTTCTTGTGATTGTCCTCGCGTTCGGATTGACAGGCGAAATCAAGGCAACCGACAAGAAAAATATCCCGTTTTTCATGCTCTCGGCCGTGTTCGTATTTTTATCGCAGGGGCTCCGGTACGTCGCACTCTCGCTTGCACCGGTCTACATCGTTTCTCCAATGCAGAGAACGTCGACCATTTTTAGGGTCATCTTCAGTAAGATATTCAATCCAACAACCGAGCTATTTGGTGTTTGGATCTGGATTGGTATCGGCGTCTCACTATTAGGTGCCGTACTATTAACAGTCCCGGGAGATGTCGTAGCGACGCTCCTCGGCCAACAGTGATATTTCAAAAGAATCCGTAATTTCAATACACCGTAAAGATCGCTCAATTATACAGGGACCAGAGTAGGGAAGGTTTTAGGAAGCATTGAGGCGGCAATAAAAATTGCCAAAGCGCATGCCGCAAGAATGTAAAAAAGAATATTGAAACCATAGTCTTGGTGCACTAGTGATATTAATGGAACAACCACAGCCCAGACCGCGAAGCTTATGACAAAACGAACCCCATAAATTGACGCCCTAAATTCAGACTTCGCCATTTTTCCAATCATATAGTCATTAATTGGTATCTGCCCAAACGCACCGAGCATGAACAAAGTAGCGACCAACAAGGCCATCCAGCCAAATTGGTCCACGAACATGGTGAAAAATATCAATTGCATTAAAGAGACAGCTAGATAGACCTTCTTCGGCCCGACCCTATCCAGCATTTGCCCGACTACTAGTTGCGCAAATGAAGCAACAGCGAACACAAAAAGCGCCATGAATCCAATCGCTGACGCTGAATCAGAGACCGTCCCAAGACGCTCAACAAAGACTTTAGGGAGGGCGAAAGTAGTACTCTGAAAAATAATTGCAGAGACAGCTGTAGTGAAAAAAATAATAAGCGAGACCCTAATCATGAGATGCCTCAGTTGTCGGTCATTGTCGCCCGTAAAACTCGCCACTGGCGTTACCAAAACGTTATCACTTTTCAGTTTGACTAAAATGTTTTCTCTATAATCTCTAAAGTAAAAGAGGCCGATGCCTATCGAGATCAGTCCGGGCAACCAGAACGCAGCCCGCCACCCCACGTGATCGATCATCAGACCGGTAACAAATGCCGCGAAGCCGACCCCCATATTTCCCCACACACCGTTGACAGCGATATCTGTGCCCATTTTTGGGCCACCCTTAGCTATAAGGGCTAATCCAACCGGGTGGTATATCGAGGCAAATGTTCCAAGAATGAACAACCAGAATGCGATACCTAGTGGCGACTGCGCAGATGACGCTCCAATGCTTGCTAGACCGATACCAATAAAAAATATACAGATCATACCCTCACGGCTCCATCGGTCAGCCAACCAGCCTGATGGTAACGAGAATAATCCAAAAGCTATAAAGCCGGCTGTGGAATAAAGTATCAGTTGACCATAGGGCATTTGCCAGTCTTGGATCAGAACGAGCGCTGCCGCGGTAGCGAAGATTAATAAAAAGAAGTGGTCTAGGAAATGACCAAGATTTAAATAAAAAAAGTGTTTTCTGTCTTCCAACTCAGGCTCTTCTTATTCACCAATATCAAATCTAAGATCGCAGATAATACTATCCCGGTCGCAAACGTACAGCTAAGAAAAATCACCCAACATACTCTAACTCAGATTTTTACTGTTACGAATCGTGTACGGACAAAGCTCACAGAATAGCTGATCCTGCATCATCAAATATCTTCAGTGATTTCGAACGAATTTCTACGTAAACAATGTCCTCGTAGTTAAAAGGAATCTCATCATTATGTCGGATGGTAAGTACTTCGTCCGCTACCCGCACCTGATAATACCAATCAGCGCCTGTCGGCAACACGGTCAAGACCCGCCCCTCGACCATTCCCGGTCCGCAAGTCCTGCTCAAACCCAATTCTTCAGCCCTTAAACCTAGGCTCACACGCGGGCCGACATCCTTTTTCGCAGATTTAGGCAATTGAATCATCACATCGCCCCAGCTCAACGAGTCCTGATCCAAGGTAGCATCGACAAAATTAATCCGCGGACTACCTAAGAAATCAGCGGCAAATCTATTAGCGGGCCGCTCGTAGATCTCCAGAGGAGCCGAGAATTGCTGAAGCACGCCAGACTTAAGAAGAGCGATATGTGACGACATCGTCAGCGCCTCCAGCTGATCATGTGTGACGTAAATTATGGTCGCCCCTGTCTCACGATGCAGTCGCTTGAGTTCTGCCCGCATCTCCATTCGTAGCGTCGCATCAAGATTCGACAATGGCTCATCCAACAGAAGAACCGACGGTTCCATGATCAGAACTCGCGCGATAGCGACTCTTTGTTGTTGTCCGCCAGATAATTCGCTGGTGTAACGTTCCAGCAGGGAATCAAGCCTTAAAGCAGAAGCTATCTCATCAAGCCTCTTATTAATCTCTTTCTTCCCTACAGAATTAATTTCTAATCCAAACGTAATATTTTCGGCAACCGTAAAATGTGGCCACAGAGCGTAGCTCTGGAAGACTAAGCCCAGATCCCTTTTAGCAGGGGCAACAAAGGCACCAGTCTTCCCAGAAAACACTACTGAATCGCCTATGATGATCTCGCCTGAGGTTGGCTGCTCCAAACCAGCAATCATTCGCAAGGTAGTCGTCTTCCCACAACCGGAAGGGCCCAATAAAGTCGTAAACGAACCGTCTGGGATCACAAGCGATAGATCTTCGACAGCATGCGTCTGTTTGGTAAACGATTTCGAAACTTTATCGAGCACTATATCTGGCATTTATCCTCCCAAACCTTTCGCTAAGCTGGTTCCCATCACGCGGCGGCTTAACACAGTGCAGCCCACCACGACCACGGTCAATATAAAGACAATCCCGTTTGTATACGGGTACCAACCACGATCGGTGAACAATAAAGAGATCGTTGTGGCCAACTGGGTGGTCGGGGTAACCAGTAATATCACAAGTGACAGCTCCCTCGTGACTGATATAAATGGCAACAGCATCCCCGCGAAATAAGTCGACTTCTGGATCGGCACAATGATTTTCCGCATCCGTGTCCACCAACCCGCTCCAGCCATCAGGGCGGCTTCCTCGAGCTCCCCTCCGATCTGCCTCATCGCGCTGATACCAGCCTTAACGGCATAAGGTAGGGCACTGATCGAGCAAACAATCACCAACAATAAGAATGATCCATGCAGGGACGGAATTGGTCCCCTCGGTACAGCAAACATCGCCAGAAGAGTAGCCCCCAGAGCAATCGATGGGATCAGATAGGGCAGGAACGATATCTGATCCAGACACTTTGATATGAACGTACCCCGTCGCTTAACGATCGCGTATCCGACCAAGATCCCCATCAAACAAGTAACGACAGCGACAACAAAGGCAAGACTGAAGGTGTTTTTAAGTGCAGAAAGTATTTGCGGGTTTTTAAGTATCCCGGCTTCTCCGGTGCCCAATCCGATCGAGTAACTCGCCTCCCCGATCCAGTAATGGAGTGTTAAATTTTCCCACGAGTACACCCCGGGTATCAGCATCACGGTATCTATCGCAAGCGCTACTAGCGGCACGACGATCACTGAGAACAGGAAAAATAAAATGAATCCAGCCAACGCCCAGCGCCACCTTCCGAGCTCGATCAGTCCCAGCCTTGCGCCCTTTCCCGCAACAGTCACAAAACTCTTCCTAGCCCCTACCATCCTGTGATCCATGTAGAGGACAAGCATGCCTATAACTATCATCACTAACGCAGCCAAATACCCGAGCCCGGGTCGCTGACCAATGAGGTTTCCATAAAGTGATGTAGACAATACAAATTCCCGGACCGGTCCGCCCAAGAATGCCGGCGTACCGAACGTTCCGAGCCCCCGAGCGAATGAAAGTAAGAACGCCGCCATGATCGATGGCACAATTAACGGAATCGTAATCCTTCGAATAATCGCTAGACGTCCCGCACCGACCAAACTGGCGGACTCCTCAAGTTGCGCATCAATGTTCCGTAACGCGCCGCCAATCAGCAAAAAGGCAAACGGGAAATAATGAAGAGCTAGCGTGATAGTTATTGGAAACAGGCCATAGGCGAACCAGTCCGGTGGTTCAAATCCAGTAAGCGCGGAAACAATACCCTTTTCGCCACCAATCCGATCGTTTTTAAACAGGGAAATCCAGGCCAGAGCCAAGGTCCAAGAAGGCAAAATATAAGGAACAACGGCCCAATTAGAAATCGTCTCTTTCAAGGGCATATCGGTGCGGACCACCAACCATGCCATTGCGCCACCGATAAGTAACGCCAAAAATGAGAGACCAAAAGAAATAATCAGAGTGTTCACTAACGGTCTATAAAAAAAGGTGTAAGCACTCTCACTGATGAAAAATCGATACCAATGAGCCAACGTGAAATCGTTGACCTTCGAGCCCGGAATTTGAAAGCGTTCGAGAGGATGGACAATAAAAGTTTCTTTGACCATCATGAACAAGGGCACAACGACCAAGTACGCCAAAAGGACGATAAAGCAAACCGAGAGAACCCTCTCGGGTGTTACGTAGAACCGCCAGCGATTAAGCGTTAAGGACATGGATATAACAACAGATTTTATCTAAGTCGATGTCGGCCAGACCCAGAGCAGAGTTCTGGGCCGGCCAGACGTTGATAGCCAGATAACCTAAATAAGAAATCTGAAACCAAGCAGTATTTTAACGCTGGGCATACTTAAGCCACACATCGAGTACATTACCGCGATTGGCCGCCGCGTAGTCGAGGTCATAAAGCCACATCCGTTCTTCCCACCAGGCCAATGGCATATCTCCATCGAAGGGTATCTGGTTCGGATTCGGTGTATAGACACCAGGAGACTTGGCCCAAGGAGCAAAGCCCTCAATGGTTCCAAGATACTCCATAAACATCTTGGCTGCATTTGGGTTTGGAGCATTTGCGGACAACTGAAGCACGATCGGATACATATACCCCAGTGTCGGATCAATTTGCCGGCTGTCGCTCAACGCTAGATCTTTCTTTTTGATGTCGCGATGCTTTGAGTAAACATAGAACATCCCATACGGTGGCTTCTCTTGACCTTTGGCCCCAACAGCAGCCGCAATTTTCGTGTCCGATGTCATTATGATGGCGTCATTTTGCAAGAGTCGTTTGATGAACTCGAGACCAGCATTGGCTTCGGTCATCTCCAGAGACTTCCCGAATCGTTTCTTGTACGCCGCTTCGAGATCACTACTTCTACGCACCCACTCTGTCAGCGCGTTCTGGTGCTCGCCCGTTATAGCGACGTCGCGAATCATTACCCGGCCCTTATATTCATCTGTGGTGAGATCCCAAACACTCTTTAATGGATCTCCGTTTGGATGTTTCTCTGTGTTGTACCCAAACACCCGGTTGATGTAACCAAGAACTAAAGGATTTTGGTGTTTCTTAGCGAATAGTTTTTTTGCGGTGGGGGGAATATAGTTTACGAAATAGCCGGTATTATTCAGCAACTCTCGAGCGGCCGGCCAATCCTCGCCAACCACCATATCGACCTTATGAACCCCAGACTGCGCCTCCTGATACGAGCGAGTGATCAACTCCTGTTCTTTTAGCCTTACGACCTCCACCGCGATGCCTGTTGATTTAGAGAACGCCTTGGCGGCCTTTGCTGTCCTACTCGTGGTGGAATAAACGAGCAACTTGCCTTCCTGCTTGGCCGCCGCCTCGATCTTCGACCAATCTTCAGCCCCTGAGTGTGTCGCAAATAGCATACAAACACTGGCCGCGAGGCATGTGGCCAGTCTAGATCTTATCTGTGTTAACTTCATTACTGTTCCTCAGTTAGATTTTATTTTTCCAAAAGCTTTGGTGTTTGGTTCCTCGATGACTCGTTTAACAACTTGTTCATTGATTAACATATAGAACCAACGCCTCGTGTAGGCTTAACACGTCAGCTGAACAAGCGGAAACAAAAAAGGAGTTTATTAACCTAAGGTCTAGTTATCAGCCAAGTATTCGTGTACTGAAAGGATGTCATAACCCGTCGGTTGAGCTTGCTCTACCTTTTAGTCCCCATATGACTAACGATCAGGGGCCGCGCCTTACTGTGCGATGTTAATTATTCTTGGCCCTCTCGCCCTCACCCATAGCGAAGTTCAGGGACTTGACCTCGGTATAACTGAGCATCTCGTCCAGGCCCTCCTCGCGACCAATTCCAGAGTTCTTGTAGCCCCCATAAGGCATCCCTCGGTAATGGTTTCCGACCCCGTTGATCCAGACATATCCTGCCTCGATACTGCGGGATAGTTCCATCGCCGTGAAGTAATTATTGGTCCAGACCGCAGCGGTGAGTCCATATGTCGTGGAGTTTGCAATCTCAATTGCCTCGTCTAGATCATCGTAAGGCATCAAGCTCATGATTGGACCGAAGACCTCCTCCTGTGCGATCCGCATGTTAGAGGTAACGTTACCGAATACAGTTGGCTCTACAAAATAGCCTCCAGGACATCCGTCTATATCTATCGCGTTACCGCCCAGCAAAAGTTCTGCGCCTTCGTCCTGCGCTATCTGTATATAACTCAAGACCTTCTGGTACTGGGCCTCAGACACCACCGGGCCCATCTTGATCGATTTGTCCAACGGATGACCTACGTTCACCTGCTTGACCCGCTCCACCACTTTTTTGCTCAATTCGTCATACTGGGAGCGGTGGATGATCAGCCGGCTTGTCGAGCCACAAGACTGACCCTGCCAGCCGAAGTTCATGCCATTGGTTGCTGCTTTTATCGCCTCATCGAGATTGGCGTCCTCACACACGATAAATGGATTCTTACCACCGAGTTCGAGGCTTACATGTTTAACCGCAGACTCTGCGGCGGCTTTTTGGATCGCCATACCTGACGCTACAGAACCAATAAACGCTATCCGTTTCACTCGAGGATCTCTGACCAATGCCTCGCCCGTAGCACGGTCACCGGTTACAATATTGATCACACCTGGCGGCGTCACTTCCGCACAAATCTCAGCTAGCAAGCTCGCCGACAACGGCGCCTGCTCTGAAGGCTTCACGACGATCGTATTCCCTGCGATCAATGCGGGGGCGATCCGAGATGCTGCGAACCCGATCGGGTGGTTGAATGGAATGATACGTCCGACAACTCCGTATGGCTCCCTGAGAGTTAGGTGGATATTTTCTGGTGTAGAGGGCACGGTCATGCCCTTAAGCTCGTAAGCAAGACCACAATAGAAACGCATCCGCTCGACGGCCTTATGGACATCGTTAGTCATCGGTCCCACGGTGTTCCCGGTATCCAGTGCTTCAATTTTCGCGAACTCATCTGCCCGATCCTCGAGCCGTTCCGCAATCTCTTCAATCAGAGCTACACGCTGTCTAGGGGTCGTCTTGCTCCAGGTCTTAGATGCGTCTTTAGCGGCGGTGATTGCTTCTGTCATCTCTTCAGCAGATGCGTTAGGGACACGCCCGATCAGTTCCTGGGTGGCTGGACAACGACTTCCTAACCACTGGTCACACCCCGACCCCCGGAGTTCTCCGTTGATCAACATTTTCCCATCGACTTGGTCAATAACCTTAAAACGAGCGTCTATTTCCACGATAAAGACTCCAGTAAAATAAATTCCTCACCCAAGGATGCTACGAAATATCAAATCAGACCAATCCAGAATCATGTTTGGGGTGATTCATGAGTTATTTTGATCTCTCTGAATCAAGCTGCGCTAGCTTGGCTGGTGTATAACGTTCACCCTCGAAGCGGCGATTTTCAAATATACCCTCGAGCTCGGTTAACTGGTCTTCCAAGAGTGGATTCGTGGCTCCCTTATCATCACGCCAGTGGGATAAATTTGCGGTACCGGGAATGGCACCAACATGCTCGCCTCGAGACCATAGCCAATTCAAACAGACCTGAGCTAGTGTCATTCCCCATCGAAGTCCAAGCAACTCAGCCTGCTCCAGAACCCTCAAGTTATTTTCGAAGGCATCACCCTGAAACCGCGGCATACCGTGCCGGATATCACGTTTTGAGAGTTGACTCATCTTACGAACGCCGCCTGCTAGAAACCCCCTACCGACAGGACTATAGGCGACCAGCGCGATCCCATGATCCCGACAGTAATTAAGTATATCGTCCTCTACCCTACGCGACCACAGAGAATACTCGGACTGTAATGCGTGAATCGGGGTCACCGACCTGGCCCTTTCTAGAGTTGTTTGACTAACCTCCGAGAGCCCAGTATATCTGACCTTACCCTGCGAAACGAGCTGATCAATTGCGCCTACGGATTCTTCAACCGGGACTCGGTGGTCGACCCGATGCAAGTAGAGCAGATCAATGACATCGGTCCCAAGTCGCGACAAACTTTCATTACAGCTTTTAATAATTCTGTCCGGGTCACCATCGATCTCACGAGATCCGTCTGGGTTCTTATACATCCCAGCTTTCGACGCCAGAAAAACATGATCCCGCGATGTCTTCAAAACGGAGCCCACTAGGATCTCGTTCTTCCCGCCACTATATGTCGCGGCGGTGTCTAACATCACCGGACCCTCATCGACGATTATCCGGAGCAGTGCCTGTGCCTTATCCAGCTGCACTGGCTGGTAGGCCTGAGTGAGTCCCATGCATCCATACCCAAGCCGAGGCACCTTATCCGAACCGATGGTTATTTGATTCACTGGTTGTCCTCCTAACCCAACTTTGAGCCGCTGTTAAACAGGATAGACTTCGCAACCACTGGGACCAATCCGGTCTGGTTGATGACCTCGCCGATATCGACAAAGTCGAAATCAACCTGATCTAATCCATCGAGACAGATCACTGGCTTCGAGTAGTTCAACTCTTCTGCAAAGTGAATCCCGATTAATCCCGCGATGTCCTGCTTCAACAATAGGGTGATCGGCGTATTGAGACCCCTTAGGCCCTCGATTACTCCATTACAGAAGGCATCAGCTCGCGAGTAGGTCAGTGGTCCCAGCCAGTCGATACCGAGTACCCGAAGCCCGTGATCCCCATTAAAAAGCGCCTTGGACAAGGATTCCTGTACCAGCTCGGTGATTGTCTGTTGATCAAACTCCTCCGCCGGCACAGTGACGAGAGATACTGGAGCGTTACGAATCGGTAACAGCCGCTCATCAGAGATAAACACAGTATTACCACTGACCTGCATCCGCTGCTGAGAGGCACCCAAAACAGTCGCCCGAATCGGGTCGTCGGCGATCCGGATCGTGTAACCCATTTCTTGAAGCAAAGCTCTCGTTTTTAACGCTAGCCACTCCCCTAAATCGTCGCAAGCATTTGCTGGCTTAGCTTCCGTGATCCATTGGCTTACCCCGCCACTCAAGACAATGGTCCCACTAATAGGAAACTCACCAATCGACGGAAGCCGTGACGCGTCACCCAACTCCCGACCCCGAACCGCATCGAGGACCGTATTTGCCATCCGATCGATTATCTGCCCAAGGTCACGGCTATCTATAGCAGATCCATACTCAGGCATTTGTCCATCTTTAGTGTAGAGACCAAGGTTGGGTTCGGCGTGCCCGACCCGTCCATCATCAGTGAACTGGAGGATCCGTCCACCGACCTCTATTGCTGTCAGTTCAGTGATCCTTCCGTCGATACAGCGAGTGATCTTGGTTGTGCCGCCCCCGATATCGACGTTTAAACAATCGCTACCAAATGATCGTTGGACAGTACCTGAACCAAAAGCCGCCATAGTAGACTCGAGCCGATCACCGGCACTGATTGAAATAAACCTACCCGAAAATGATGCCAACAGGTCAGCGATTTGCCTGGCATTGTGTCTTCGTAAAGCGTTCCCGGTCAAGATGACGACCCCCGATTCAATATCGTCGCGGTCGATCTTGGCTTTCAGCAAGGACTCATCAATCATCGACTCCAACTCTGTCCGGATGATGAGCGTGCGCGCCTCACCACCAAACGGCGTCTTCATGACCGCACTCTGATAGACAACCTCCGTTTTAGAGACCGTGTAACGATTATGCCCACGGACCATGGTCAATCGCGAGATAGAAACATGGGAAGTTGCCGAACCAATATCAAGCCCGAGCGTCAGTACTTCAATAATATCGGACTCGACCAGAGCACGGTCCGCAGACGTAAATTTTAGGGAGTTGCTCATTAAGATAAGTCCACGCGATTCTCTTTAATCGAGTCTACCCACTCAACATTCATGGTCCTTCTCCGAATCAATTATTTTATGTTGTCCGGCTTCTGGTATCTGTGTGGCTCCATTCGTGACACAGCACCATTGACCTCTAATTGCTTTTGAAACTCAGCTCTGATGAACTCATCTTCCATCCAGTAAGGAATCGACGTTCCCCCCTCGTGGATATCCATCGCCGTATAATCAGTCGTCTTCTGTCCGGGGGCGGCCCCAGGTAACATACTTGGGTGGTTGGGACCAAACCAAGCTGTTAGCCGGAACGGCTCATTCGATACATTAAAGTGTTGGTGATACCATCTTGAACCACCGGGCGCCGCACTCACGCAACCCCCATATTCATAGTCAACACGGACGACCTGATCACCGTGACCAGTCTTCCAAGGGTTTGTACCCAGATGCTCAGGCCATGTTAATGTATAGCCCTTACCGGTCAGACAAAATAATATCGCCGCGGAGGTGTGAGCGTGTGCCTTCGAGTAGCGCCCGATCTCGTGCTGACCAATCCAAAGATAGAACTTGTTCTGAGTCATGTGCGGCTCGATACGCCGATAGCCCGGACTGCGTCGATTATCCAAAGGCAGGTCGGCATGCACTATGTCTGCCATAATATTGGTCCGACGCATCGCCAGACCGCGGATAGGATCTGGCTCAATCTGAGTCTTCTCCTCAAAGAAATCATTCAACGAATCATCAAAACGACCGCCAAATCTATAATCACAATTGAAAATAAAGTCCTTGTCACCGACCAGGTTCATCAGATTCGGGGCAGTCGTGCCGGCAACGAAAATGACGCGCTGGCCTGACATATTAACCATCCGATGGTACGCATTCACCGGGATCGAAAATAGAGATCCCGCCTGCCACTCAAATACCTGCTTATGTTTCTCGTCGTGCCATACTTCACAAACACCACGACCCTCTAAAATCATGATATTTTTTTCGTAGATATGACGCTCGATGTTGAGCTCTTTACGGGGGGGAATCTCCACCACATACATGCCCCAAGTTCCCTCCGTACCGTACAGCTGTACGTAGGTCCCGTTACCGCCCAATCGGTCCCATGGTTTCATCGGGAGATCCTGGCAACGGAGTACACCGAAGTCTCGATACACCGGCACACCTTCAGACTCCATGAATAAATCATAATCAGTCTTCGGTCGACCAAAAGTTCCATGACCCGCACGCTTCTCGTCAGTTGGTTCTACCCACTCATTACCCATGGTCTTATCTCTCCTATTCTTAGTTTAATAAAATGTCACCAACGAGACGCCCGTCGAGGCCAGAATGGCCGCAATCAGTTGCTTAAATGATGGACGAATCTCCAGTCTAAAAATTGCGACAGAAAAAAATATCGCTATGAATGTCTCGAGGGAACCGATCATGACGACGGTCGATAATTCCTCGTACGTCAGGGCGGTAAAAAATAGTACCTGCCCGACTGACATAGCGGCCCCAATGGCTAGCGTTATCGGGGCAATGTTACGGACCCCGTCCACAACAAACCGCCTGTATGAATCAAAAGGAATCGCAAGTATCAGGTAAAAAAATACGCCGGCCATGGCGCTGACGAGGGTTCCGAAAGCGGGTGTTCCCAGTGTAATGAGTCCGTTCTTTCTGGCGATGTAAGACACTGAGTATGCTAGGCATGAAAGAATGCCGGGTATGTAAAGTGGGGCGACAACCAACCAATCTTTTGGGGTATTTTCTTCTTCGTGCTCGTACTTACGGCTCTTATCCGAGATCAGTAAAAATATCGCAAAAGCGAGCGCCATCACCCCGAGCATCTCCTCTAATAACAATGACTCCCCAAGTACAATTATCGCCAACAAAATTGAGAAAAACGGGTTCATCTTTTTGACGGTCGTACCACGGGTTACACCCAGCAAACCAATAGATCGAAAGACAAGTGTTCTCCCGAATACCATCGCAAAGAGACCAGCGAAACAAAACCACAGGACCCCCTCGGATAGCTTTGGATCATCTAGACTCGGCAGCGTCCCGCCCTCAAATACCAGGAATAAAAAAAATGAAAAAACTACCGTCATGATGACCGATAAAAAGGCACCATCGTTGGGAAGTCCCTGTCTCTTGTTTGAACTAATCGCAATACTCGCGAGTGCAAAACTTAGCGCAGACGCAAGGGCACATAGCTGGCCGAATACGCTATTTGCCAGCATTGATCCAGTCTTTGCCTTCAGCGTGACGGGCCTCTCGTTCATTTTTCGCGGTCTGAGCCCTTTTGCCTAAAACTTTCAGTAGCTCCAGATCCAATTCATATCGATCAATGATCTGTTGCACGATCTGCATGTCCTTGGCTGCCCACGTGAACGTCATTTTTGACCAATCCTCCAAAGCAGCACTGCGTCCACTAGACAGCACCAAAACATCACGGAGGTACTCAAGATCTATCTGATATGCTTCAGCGATTTGCGCACTCTCAAGCAAACCAACACCATTCAACCAGAGCAGCAAGTTATTAATTGCCTTAGTCACCTGTCCCCTCCCAATAGGGCCCATGAGCTTTATATCTGAGCAGAATGTACTAAGTGATGGTGTTATCCGATCCAACGCCGTTTGGTCGCCTCCAACCATGGCCAACAATGTCCCATTGTCAGCGGCCCAGCCCCCACGAGCGATCGGGATATCTAGAAACTGAATCCCTTTCGCAGCAAACTCCGCTCCCAACTCAATCATCAGCTCCGGGTCGCATGTACTGTTGACCACAACGACCCCATCTTTTCGTTCACTGCTCAGTAACCCGTTCTCGCCACGACAAATCTGGATCACTTCGAGATCGAATCCCACGGCGATGTATACGACCGAGGCCTCTGTAAATACGGCGGCCGGTGATTCTTGCAATACCGCGCCCAATGCTAACGCCTTAGTCTGTTGCGTATCGGCCTGCTCGCAACAGGACACCGCGAATCCAGCATTCGCTAGATGCTTGATTTGAGCCAGACCCATCCGACCCGCGCCAATCAAACCGATTGTTTCTCTCGTCATACTACCCACCATATACTTTCTTAAAATGAACACTACTGCAAAACGAAAACAATCAATCCAAGAGAATTGGTTGGACACCCAAACGAGACCGATATTTGTGACTTTTTTACTTCAGTACATAATAGGAACATAACTAGGAGTAATTCGATGAAAATCAGTGCACTTGCTCCCGCGATCGCCGGTCGTATCGACGGGTGTGATCTGACTCAGGCGCTAGAATCGACGCAAATTAAACAGATACAGGAGGCCTTCCTCGAGCACGCTGTTCTTCTCTTTCCTGGGCAAACTCTCGCCCATCAGGATCAACTGAATGCTGCACAGATATTCGGAGAACCTGGAACCTTGCACCGACCCAGAGAGTTTCAGCCCAAGGCATACGATTCGCTGCCTGATGGAATCATGATGATTTCAAATATCCGTGAGGACGGGATCCCAATCGGATCACTACCTGATGGTGAGATGATGTTCCACCACGATATGATACACCGGGAAATCCCAGACAAAGAAACACTCTTGTACGCCGTGGAGATCCCCTCAATTGGAGGAGACACCTGGTTTGCAAGCGGTTGCGCTGCCTACGATACACTTTCGGATAAATGGAAAAAACGGCTCGAGGCGCTCCAGGCCAGACACATTTACCACTACGGATCCACACAGAAAGGTGACGAAAAAGGGATCTCCGCGTTTGGTGAAGCGACCCACCCTATCGTACGGACAAACCATGAAACAGGAAGAAAGTCGCTCTACGTCAATAGGCTGATGACAGTCTCTGTTGTGGGTCGAGAAACAACGGAAAGCGACGAAATACTAGACTTCTTATTTGACCACTGTGAAAAAGACGAGTTTGTGTACAAACATCAATGGACGATCGGCGACCTGATAGTTTGGGACAACCGTTGTTCGATGCATGCCCGAACAGATTTTCCAGGAGGAGAGCGGAGGCTACTCTTTCGCACCACCGTGAAAGACACGCAGGCCCCAGCCTAAAAGGAAGAATAATGAGAAATCTTGAAAAAAGGGTGATCATTGTGACCGGTGGATCCGGTGGTATTGGGATTGTCGCATCAGAGCTTATGGCCGAACGGGGTGCTCACGTTATTCTGGCAGAGCTCGATGGCACCAGAGCCAAAACCGAAGTAGATCGATTGCGTAGTCAAGGTCTGGATGCAACAGCAATACAGACTGACGTATCAGATAAGGCTTCCGTGGAAGCCATGGTTAAAGAAGTCTCTACCCAACTCGGTCGGATTGATGGACTCGTAAATAATGCTGCTATGTTTTCCCGCGTACCCATGTCGCGAGTCGGTTCACTTGAAATTTCAGAGTCGGAGTGGGACAAGATGATGGAAATCAATGTGAAGGGGGTGTGGCATGTCTGCAGCGCTGTTGTTCCTGTGATGCGAGCACAAAAATACGGAAAGATTGTAAATATTAGTTCTGGCACTGCGCTGAAAGGGTCTCCGTCAAGAATCCACTACGTCACCTCCAAAGCCGCCGTAATCGGATACACCAAGTCGTTAGCGATGGAAGTCGGTGAGCATAATATCTACGTTAACTGTGTGGCTCCCGGAAGTACTCTTGCTGAAGAAAACCCGACCCCAGAAATTATTGCAGTCCGTGAAAAAGCAATCTCTACTCGTTGCATAAAACGTGTCCAGAAGCCCGAGGATCTTGCCGGTCCACTTGCATTTTTCATGGGGCCCGATAGCGATTTCATCACAGGCCAGACACTGGTGGTCGATGGAGGAAGTTGTCTTCATTGACCGTTTTGTGTCCTTACAAAGTCACTAAGCCACCGTGATCCCTTCAGTCCCTGGATCCTCTCGACTTCTGACTTCAGATCATCAATCAGTGACTCAACTGGCGAATCGTGGTGGTCAGCAAACTCAACCATGTTACACAACTGAATATGCATATTGACGAGCATATAATAGGCATTATTTTCGACCATGATAGCGCGGGCACGATCCGGTGATTTGCTCATCAGTTCGTTGGTTAATTCAGCAAACGCTTGTATATCGAAGATCGTATTACGCATCATTGTCTCCATAACAACTTAATATCACGAGGTAGATATGGCCCAGAATCCCTTCCATCTAGCTTTCCCTGTCTCGGATCTCGAGGCTACTAGAGATTTTTTCACCGGTGTTCTTGGATGCGAAACTGGTCGCAGTTCAGAACGTTGGATCGATTTTGATTTTTTTGGTCATCAGGTGGTCGCTCATTTGGATGATAGGGAACATAAAACTGCGCCAACCAACCCGGTCGACGGTGAACAAGTTCCGGCGAGTCACTTCGGGGTGATTCTTGATTGGAACGAGTGGCATACGCTCGCTGACAAGCTCAAGGCTGCTAACGTTGAATTTCTAATCAAACCCAATATCCGATTTGAAGGTGAAGTCGGAGAGCAGGCAACTATGTTCTTCACGGAGCCCTCTGGGAACGCACTTGAGTTCAAGTCATTCAAGGATATGTCTCAAATATTTGCAACCTGATAACTAGTCGAGGGGTCGTGCGCGCAACCGAAGGTAAGGCACGAAAACCAAAGCCAGTACTCATAGAAATACACTAAGAACCTAGGCCTGACGGTTCAAAAGCAGGTCGTTGATGTCTTCAAGGATTTCCTCTGCTCCCCCATGTCGAATCGAAATCGGAAAAGCTTCACCCTTATGAATCAATAATAGGCTTGGATACCCTTCAACCTGCAGCCGCTTTACCAGACTTTGTTGTTCTTCATGAACGGACCGAACCACTTCGGATAACAAAGCCTCAGAATAACTCGAGCGATTAAAACCAAATTCCTCCGCTAAATCACACAGGACCTCAGAATCCCAAACGTTCTTCGCCTCGCGATAGTAGGCATCTTGAATGCGTTCACTGAACGCATCCCCTCGACCTGCAATCCGCTCAGCAGCAATTACCGCTCGACAACTTATAAAAGTTGTCCTTGGCGGTGGTGGCGATTGTTCCCAATAGCTGTGATTAAAAGGAACCTTGCAGGTTGATTCAATCCGGTCCCAAGTTCGCTTAAGA
This sequence comes from Gammaproteobacteria bacterium, assembly GCA_002730235.1. Taxonomy (GTDB): domain Bacteria; phylum Pseudomonadota; class Gammaproteobacteria; order Pseudomonadales; family Litorivicinaceae; genus HIMB30. The sequence goes on from PBZS01000022.1 coordinate 39,639, forward strand.
TGGTCTACCATTTCAAGAGGCATCGGTATGTCGCTGTCATCGGCTAAACCTCCGAGCAAGGATACGACAGGTAAGCCCTCTGGCAATTGGCTTTTCAGGGTTTTCCAAGTCGGCCTGAATCCATAGCACCAACTACACATTGGGTCATGTGCGTAAATCAGAATGCTTTCTGGTCCACCTTCAGCTATGGTCATTGATCACCTCTATGACGTTTCGTAATTAGTCGATCCCTCTTGGGAATCCAAAACAAACAGTGGTTTGGCAACAAAGATCTTGGTTCCTTCAGGGTTGGTCCATTTGTTCACAATAAAACTAGCACCGCCCTACAACTCATGGTTTGATTCCGATACAGCCATATTTCGTCTCTAAAAATTCTTCAATCCCATGTGGCCCACCCTCACGACCAAGACCAGATTCCTTGACTCCACCGAAGGGTGCGACCTCGGTAGAGATAATTCCCGTATTGATACCGATAATTCCGTAGTCAAGGGCTTCATAGACACGGAATGTTCGCGAAAGATCCTCAGTGAAAAAATATGCGGCTAGACCGTATCGGGTGTCGTTCGCAAGCGCGATAGCCTCTTCATCATGATCAAATTTGTAAATCGGAGCGACCGGACCAAAAGTCTCTTCGGATGCCATGCGCATCTCTGTGTTCACGCCTGTAAGCACAGTGGGAGTGTAAAATAGAGGGCCCGCCTCATGTATGTGGCCGCCACAGATAGCTGTAGCACCCTTTGACAAAGCATCTTTAACGTGTTCCTCAACCTTAGCCCTACCATCGGCATTGATGAGTGGTCCAATATCTGAACCCTTGGTTTTACCATCTGCAACCTTCATTGTTACCACACGTGCAGTAAATGCTTTAACAAACTGATCATGGATCCCGCTCTGTACTAATATGCGGTTTGCACATACACAGGTTTGACCAGCATTTCGGAACTTACAAAGTATTGCGCCGTCAACAGCTGCGTCGAGATCCGCGTCATCAAATACTATAAAAGGTGCATTACCACCAAGCTCCAAGGAAATCTTTTTTACGCTCTCGGCAGACTGGCGGTAAAGAATTTTTCCGACCTGAGTGGAGCCTGTGAATGTCACTTTGCGAACCCGTGTATCACTCGTCAGCACCCGGCCGATTGCCGGCGCATCCATCCCCGTCACGCAATTTATCACGCCTGCTGGGATCCCAGCCCGACTCGCAAGCTCACAAACCGCCAGGGCAGTCAGTGGAGTGTCTTCAGAGGGCTTGATCACTACCGTACAACCAGATGCCAGAGCGGGCGAAACCTTCCGAGTAATCATGGCAAGCGGAAAATTCCATGGGGTAATTGCTGCCACGACGCCAACTGGTTGCTTGATGGCTAGAATTCGCTTATCGGCCATGTGAGGTGCGATTACATCACCATAGATACGACGTCCCTCCTCGGCAAACCAATCAACAAAACTCGCACCATATACCACCTCACCACGCGCCTCTGTGAGCGGTTTTCCCATCTCCTCGGTAATGAGGTGGGTCAACTCTTCTGCATGCTCGTGGATGAGATTGAACCAACAACGCAGAGCTACAGCTCTTTCCTTGGCGGTTAAGACCGCCCACTTTGGGAATGCCTCCTGAGCTGCATCGATGGCTTTGACGCATTCTGCAGCAGACAGATCTGCAACTTTTTCAATCACATCGCCTGTTGCTGGATTAATTACATCAAACGTTGCTCCGGATATGGCTCCTTCCCACTGTCCGTTGATAAATGAAACTGGTTGGTATAACGGCATAGTTGAATCACCCAAAACAAACAATCTGACGGACCGTGTTGCCTTCTGCGAGACGCTCCACGGCGGTATTGATTTCCGTTAATTCGAGCGTGTGCGAAATCATCCGCTCGACGGGTAGTAATCCCTTTTTGTGAAGCGCAATAAAATTTGGAATGTCTCGCGAGGGAACACAAGAGCCAACGTAAGAACCCATCAGGGTGCGTTCTTCGGTCACGAGCCTCGCAGCTGCAACGGACAGACGATCAGACGGGTTGGGTAACGCTGCGGTCACGGTCCGACCGCCACGACGAGTCACCTCGATCGCTAATTCGAGCGCTGGCATAACCCCTGCAAACTCTGCTGCTAAATGAACACCCTCAGCCGAAAGCATTTTTACCTGCTCCGCAGCATCGGGATCGCCTGCGTTGACAAAATTGTCAGCCCCTAACTCGCGCGCTAACGCCTCTTTCGCCGGATTCGCGTCAATAGCGATAATTTGACGAGCGCCACCAGCACGTGCACCTAATAACGCGGACAGTCCGACCCCGCCCAATCCTATGATTGCAACACGCTCGCCTGCATGCAGTTTGGCCGTATTCAAAATCGCACCACATCCAGTCAGAACAGCGCAACCAAAAACTGCCTGGACAGTCGGACTGAGATCATCCTCTATCGGGACCAAGCTGCGACGATGACAGACTGCATAATCTGAGAAACACGAAATCCCAAGATGGTGGTTTATGATCTCACCATTGATGGAGATTCGTTTAGCTCCTGACAGCAGACTGCCATTGGTATTGTGCTCAAGTCCGGGCTCACAGAGTGCAGGTCGTCCCTCTGCACAACAACCGCAGTGTCCACAACTTGGCACAAAAACCATCGATACACGCTGGCCTACTTTTAAATCGCTGGATCCCTGCCCAGTCTTTACTACCTCCCCGACAGCTTCATGGCCGAGAGCCACAGGGAGCGAACGCGGCCTGTCGCCATTGATTACTGATAAATCAGAGTGACACACGCCCGCAGCTAATATTTTGACAAGAATCTCATCAGATCCTGGTTCAGCCAGATCCGCTTCGACAACCTCAAGCGGTTTGGTCACAGTGTAGGGGCGCTTTATTCCCATGCGGGACAGCAGTGAAATGCGGGTTTTCAAAGAAAGATCTCCCAATTATTGTGATATCGAACCGTCAATGGAAGCGACTACGTTAGGTCAGACATCGCTATGGATCAAGCGGTCCTCACGCTTCCTAGCTGATTCACTGCATCACTCGCGATTACATCGGACCCCCGGAGTTTCTTTGCGGCGAGAAATGCTTGTGCGTGCAGCCAGACACCTGTCGATGCCGGAGAGGTTGAGCCTTGTGCCCACAAACTTGCAACAATTCCGGCGAGCACATCGCCAGAGCCTGCGGTCCCAAGCGTCCAATCAGATACTGGATTGAGCCAAACCGGATTTCCGGAGACGAGGGTGCCAGCACCCTTCAAAATCCAAGTTGTTGAGTAGACATTTTCAAGACGGTCGAGTAAATGAAATCTGTCGGTCATTGGCGCACCCGTCAACCTAGATGCTTCTAAGGGGTGCGGTGTACCAATCCAAGGACCATCACGATTAGGAAACGAATTCTCTGACAGCCAATTCAGTGCATCAGCGTCGACCACAAGTGGCTTCTTTAGCGCCCAGACTGCAGAAATCACATCACCTACATTATGTCCAAGTCCTGGCCCAATAACGATCGTAGATACTCTCTTTGCACAATCAAGGATCGTCTCGATACTCCACTCGATCCGAACCAATTCGGGGACTTCCAATAAAGATGAATCAGTTGCCCAAAACACCTTTCCAGACCCTGCCCTCAGAGACGCCAGGGCACTCAACTGTCCAGCACCCTCCATTCCGTTACGACCGCCGATAACTAAGACACTGCCCCGTGTTCCTTTGTGTGCTGTTGGGCGGTGCTCTGGGACATCGATCGTGTCATACCCGATTAATCGCGTATGGTAGTCATACTCGCTTACATCCCAAGGTTTCAGACTCTCGCACTGAATCTGGCCACAGAGCGATGGCCCATCGCCGGTTAGCAAACCCGTTTTTGGGGCTAGGAAACTTACAGTTAAATCAGCCGCAACTGAAGGCTGGTAGGCTACTCCTGTTGATGCATTTAGGCCGGATGGGATATCGAGGGCCAGCACTGACGAACCGGTTACACGCCTGGCACAGATCCAAGAGATTGCAACTGAAATGTTCCCCTCGGGAGCGCGATCACAGCCAGTACCGAGCACACCATCAACGATCCAATCCGTACTCGAAACTTGATCGAGATCACTACATAACGTACCCCCAAGATCTCGATAGAAGCCTTGCGCTTTTTGTGCGGCCCCTTTCGGTTCCGCTACGGCGACTACTAATGTGGGTATCCCGGACAGAAGTAGATGAGCGGCAACACCATAAGCGTCGCCTCCATTATTCCCTGGACCCGCGAGACAAACCACGGATGTTGGTTCATTGCTTAGCAAATGATCTGCCGCAACCCTAGACGCACGCATCATTAAACAAAACTCTTCTATACCGGATTCAGTAATACGTTGATCCAGGGCACGGGCTCCCGCTGTGTCTAATGTCCATTGCATCAAGCGAGTCTCCGTCCAAAGTAAACCGTGGCAGCAACCAAAATAGCGAATACCCAGACATCGATGGTCACAATCTCTCCAATGAGAATACTCCCCCAAATTAGCGTAAGGAAAAGCTGTAACAACTGAACTTGTCCGACCTCAGCGATCCCACCGAGAGCAAGTCCCGTATTCCAAGCAAACATTCCAAAAAACATTGAGAACAGACCCAACGCAAGTAAAGCCAATAAGGAACTATCGGGACGGACCCAAAAAAAATCTGGCCAAACGAGTACGGTCGCGATTACAGAGATTGGAGATAATAGAATCAGTGACCAACAGATCACCCAGGGCCCTGGTCGCTGCTTTGCAAGGTTCCCAGCAATAACATAGCCAGAAGACGCCATTAGCGCCGCCAACACGAGCCACAAATCGGCCCAACTCATCGATCCACCTTGCTCTCGTAAGGTGAACGTCACCACAAGAATAGTTCCGATTACAGCGGAAACCCAAAATCCTAATCGGGCACGGTATCCATAAACGATGACTGATAGTCCCGCAGTGACTAACGGAAGAATGCCAAGAACCACAGCACCATGGTAAGACGGCACGGATTGTAATCCGATAGCCATCGCCAGCGGAAAGCCGAAAACCAACCCCAAACCACTTACGACAAGGGGTTTAATTTCGTCACGTCTTGGCTTACCTGAAGAATTGAAAGTAACCCAGAGGCAGGCAGCAAGCCCAGCAATCACAGCGCGTATCACTGTAATAAAGGTCGGTGAAAAATCATTAAGCGCAATGGTCGTCAAAGGCAAGGTCGCGGCAAAACACAGCACACCAAGAAAGCCGAGTAAATATGCATAGATAATCCTATGCTGTTTCAACACGTTAAACACTTGCCTAAGTTCCCAATATCAAAGACCCTGTTCGAGAGTTTATATCGCTATATCGTCCCGTCTAGGAAACACTATGATCTCCAGATACAACTGTGTAAGCCATGGTGTCAGCCGTAACAAGGTGCCGGCCTTCAGAACCACTTCGCTGGTTAAGCGTTCGAGCGTATCGCTTCTCTTTGATGGACTGAATTGTCGGTTAAGTCTACGGGCTTAGTGATCAAAACAACACATTGGCCTTATTACCTGTTTTTCAAAGATTACAGCCTGGAATTACTAAGGCAGGCGATTGCGCTCACGGCGATGATCTATAGGTACACAAGGAACCTCTTTGGTATTCATCCGGGCCTTCTTTTTTGAAAGTCACAGAAACTCATAAATAAAAGAACCGGAAGTGTTTTTTTATTGAGGCATATCGAGACTGACGCAACATTCCCGAACAAAATTCCCTACGCCGAAAATCTTTCATAAACAAGGTTAGGGACTACTTTCATCACTCCACTCGATCAGTCATGTAACTATCTACCTCAAACAATTGCCTGTCGGTATCAAAGTATGGCCGCATAGAATCATTCAGTCGGCGGACTTCATTACG
>PBZS01000023.1 GCA_002730235.1 Gammaproteobacteria bacterium
GTATTAAGGGAATGCTTGCAGTGTCCGGATTTCGGCGAAGTCGTCTGCATAGTTCTAGTCCGGACATGTTGGGCATCATCCAGTCGACGATCATTAAGTCAGGTAAACGGGATGCTATATGTTCCAGAGCGCTTGCAGCATTTTCTGCCTGTATAGTTACGAACCCCGCCATTTCCAGTGCGATGGCGAGCATCTCACGAATCGAAGATTCGTCGTCCACAATAAGAACGGTTCGAGGTGACTGCTGACTCATTTGACTCGCAATAAAAACGACTTTTCAATTAAATAGTTAAATTATTACAAAAATATTACGATAGTAACAAAATTGAAACGTGTGAATTTTTAAGCTGTCCAACCTTATGTTCTGCAAATACGAGAGGATTTCCTTTACCCGTTGCCTATGACAGATATTTAAAGGGATACAAAGTCCCCGGCATACGAAGCCACGAAAGAGCCTAGTAACGCGGCGACTACGACATCGGTTGGATAATGAAGTCTTAGGACAATCCCGGACAGCATGATCATTACGGTGACTGGAACCAATACCATCCCGAGGAGCGGTAGTACAGGCAAGATGAGTAATGTGATCGTGACCGCATGGAGAGTGTGACCACTAGGGAAACTATTCGTTCTCGACCAGACAGGAATTTCGGAAAGTCCGCTGGAGCACTTTTTATGACCCGTTAAAGAGACGCTTATCGTGCGGAGATAGCGCACTTTGTTGATTGTTTGATCACAGGGTCCATACCTCTTGTAACTGGGACGGACGGGCTTCAGGCACTGGTATTAGAAGAGGTGGCCGGGGAGAGCTTGCGGTCGAAAAGGTAAGTTTCTTGTCAAATTTGACTGTCTTGGCTATCGAATTATTGAAATCTGTTCCAATCTTGAACCCAACGCGTGGAGTTTTGAGTATCAGTTTACAATAATAATAGGGATCAACTAGCGTAACGTATCTGAGATTTTGCTCGCAAGCTGGCAACCTTTCTCGCCCTTAATGTTCTCTGCGGATGCATAGATGACTGCCTTCAGTGAATAGCGGGTTTTTTGCGTGAAAATAGAAGGAGGCTTATGACGCCTTACGGGGCTGTAGCCACGATTTTTGCCATTGCCGGAACCAGTTTTGGTACTTGGGCCTCACGTATTCCGACATTTAGTAATCAGCTGGATTTAGAGCCAGCACAATTGGGCACCATCTTATCGGTTCTAGCGTTAGCAAGCATCGCATCTTTCCCTTTGGCTGGACGAGCAATGGACCTATATGGTCCCGCGCGGGTCAGTAAATATCTTACGTGGTCTACGTTGGCTTCTTTGACCCTTACATCGCTCGCCCCCACATCTTGGTTTTTAACATTCTCTGTTGCGATACTCGGCGCGTCGATAGGTGCCTTGGATGTGGCCATGAATGGCTGGGGTGCGGAAGTCGAACGGAGAGGCGTTAAGTTGATTATGTCCTCACTTCACGCGTACTGGAGTCTATTCGTTGGCATTGGCGGCTTGGTCGGCCTAACGGCGATAAAGCTCGGCTTTTCCATCGAGCAACATTTTTTGTTGGTGGTATTGACCATGAGTGGTTTTGCAGGGCTAACATCTCGGGTTGGCTGGACAGGATCGATTGTTAAGGATTCGACGCCTGCGTTCGCTTTGCCTCCTCAGAGTCTATGGTTAGTCGGTTTTTTGATGTTCTGTGCCGCCCTTACCGAGGGCGCTATAGCCGATTGGGCTGCAATATTCCTGCACGAGAGACTCAATCTCACCGAAGCAATGGCAGTCAGCGGTTTTGTGACTTTTAACTTGGCCATGTTTTTGGGCCGGATGCTTGCTGACGATTTGGTCGAGCAATTTGGAGCCATTCGCGTCTGTTGGTTTGGCGGCTTGTTGGCCACATTGGGACTGTCTATCGTCTTGTTTATTTCTTCTTTGGATTTTGTTCTGATTGGATTCTTATTGTTGGGATTTGGTCTCTCTCCTGTTTTCCCGCTCGGTTGCGCGCGGGCCGCGAATGATCCCTTTGTTACCCCCGGCCAGGGCCTGGCAGGGGTCGCGACTCTTGGCTATGGGGGCATCATGCTGGGCCCGGCGATCATCGGGTTTGTTACCCAGCAATCGGAGATTTTTTTTGGATTTAGTCTGCTTCTCCTTTGTACGCTCTATCAGGTCGCTTTCTCCTCATGCCTGAAGCGGTGAATATTGCCCGATATAAATTCATCGATAGACAAATAAAGACCGCACTCTGGCCATAGGCAAGGATAGTTGTAGTCCAAAACAGTATGGTGGGGAAGAAAATCGATTAGATATGCGCTGGTACATTCAAGGAGTCAAATTTCTTCCACTACCCCAGATCGACAGTTTTTCAAAGCACCCCCAGAAGTCCTCCAAGAAACAGGGCCGCTCCAAAACGGTGACTTCTTAGAAAAGCCTTGAAGCATGCCTCACGCGATCGTGAACGAGCGATTGCATGCTGACGCAAAACTAGTCCGAAGGCAGCAAAGATACCCAATAAACTAAGGGGATTGAGCTTGGCCAGCCAAAACGCATGGCCAAAACCAGCGATAGCAATCAGCTGGCAGCAGCCAATGAAAAACAAATCATATCGTCCAAATAAGATAGCAGTCGATTTCACACCGATTAGCAGATCGTCGTCCCGATCCACCATAGCGTAGAGGGTATCGTAGGCCAGTGTCCAAGCGAAATTACCAAGAAACAGCGCCCATACAATTCTGTCCGTTGGCTGCTCATAGGCCGTGAATGACATTGGAATTGCCATCGAGAATGCAAGACCAAGTCCAACTTGCGGCCAGAATGTGACACGTTTGAGCCACGGATAGACGATCGCAAGGCCAAGTGCAATGAACGATAGATAAATAGTTTGCTGATTGGTTTGAAGCACTAAAAAAAATGCAGTTACCAGTAAGATGATCGCTACGGCTACAGCATTTTTGGTCGACAGGTTGCCGGTCGTGATTGGGCGGGCTTGTGTCCGTTTGACGTGTTTATCGAATTTGCGGTCGGTAAGGTCATTGATTACACAGCCTGCGCTGCGGGTGATAATCACCCCAAGCGTGAATATGACCCATGTATCTAGTTTGAATTCGTTTGCGGCAAATCCTGCCAATGTGAGGGCGATCCATGTGGGCCAAAGGATTACCATCCATCCGATTGGTCGATCTAGGCGGGTGACCTGTATCCATAGTGGGATATAGGAGGCGAGCGTGTGGATCTTAGACATTGACGAAGTGTTCCTCATGTCCGATCCATCTTTCAATAAGCTGATCCCGAGCTTTCCCGTGGTTGACTCGTATGGTTTCAGAAAGAGCGGCGATTTGTTCTAGCAAATGAGAGTGTTGGCTAAGGTCGGCGACCCTGAAAGAAAGTTCTCCAGTCTGTCGTGTGCCCGTGACATCACCGGGACCGCGGAGACGCAGATCCGCTTCGGCTAGCTCAAATCCATCGTTGGTATTTTTTAGAAGGCTAAGTCGCTCACGTGATTGCTGCGAGATCGAGTCACCGGCGAGCAGGATACAGAAACTCACGCGCGCACCACGCCCCACCCGGCCGCGCAACTGATGCAGCTGCGCAAGACCAAGGCGCTCGGGATTTTCGATAACCATAATGTTTGCGTTAGGAACATTGACACCAACCTCGATAACGGTCGTTGCAACCAAAAGATCCAAATCACCGGAAGCAAAAGCGGTCATGACGATTGATTTTTCGGTAGTTTTCATGCGTCCGTGTACTAAACCAATACGTCGATGTGGAAGCTGGTGTCGTAGTTTTTCCGCTCTGCTTTCAGCAGCTTCTGCGACAGATTGTTCTGTCTCTTCAATCAAAGTGCAGACCCAGTATGCTTGGCCGCCTGCGTTGAATTGTGTATCAAGCCGGCCGGTTATTTCAGTGGCGCGAGACTGATTTAAAATACGTGTATCAACGGGTGTTCTGCCGGGGGGGAGTTCATCGATGACTGAGACATCAAGATCCGCAAAGTGTGTCATCGCCAAGGTACGGGGGATTGGTGTCGCAGTCATGATTAATTGATGCGGGGTCAGATTTTGACCTTTTTTCCGGAGCAACAGGCGTTGGGCGACGCCAAATCGATGTTGCTCGTCGACAATCACCAGACCTAATTGGTCAAAATGGATTTCATCCTGAAACAGTGCGTGGGTACCGATCACCATTTGGCATTTGCCATTCGCAAGATGCTCCAATATCGCACGTCTCGGTCGGATGTTCATAGATCCGGTTAACCATCCAACTGAGATACCTAGCGGACTAAACCACTCTGAAAATTGGTTCGCATGTTGTTCAGACAGGAGTTCGGTTGGGGCCATCAGGGCAACCTGAAAACCGGCCTCAATGACAGGTAGCGCGGAAAGCGCAGCTACAAGGGTCTTTCCTGAGCCGACATCACCTTGCAGCAGACGCAGCATCGGATGACCCCGCATCAGGTCCCCATCGATCTCCCGGATCACAGTCGATTGGGCATTTGTAAGATTAAAAGGCAACGCTTCTATTAACATTGAGCGACTATGCTTTTTAATCGTTTTAAGTTGTGGTGACTTAAGTCGCGTGTAGTCTTCGCGTCGGGTAAGCAATAGGAGTCGATGCGCGAGCAGTTCTTCGAATGCTAATCGTTCAATGAATGCAGCAGCAGGAAAGTTTTGTGCGGGTTGATGAAGTGCCGTTAACGCCTCCCAGAGTGCTGGCTGATGTCGCGTGTAGCCCTGATAAAGAAGTTCCTCAAGCGCAAAGAAATCTGGTCCCTTGGTAAGTGCTTGCTGCACGATGGCCCTGATTTTTGGTTGCGAGAGTCCTTCAGTGGTCGGATAGATTGGCGTCAAAGTATCATCCAGAGGAGGTGGCTCTGATTTAAACACGGAAATCTCCGGATGAATGAACTCCGTGGCGCCCTGGTATACCCGAGGTTCTCCAAAAACCCTTACGGTATTTGCTGCCTTAAGTGTTGCGAGGTATGCACGTGAAAAATGAAACAGTCGAATACGCGCTGCGCCGGTTACGTCTTCAAATGTTAGGACAGCCTGCATACGACGTCCAGGAATGGTGGTCTGTGAGGTAATTTCGCCTTGAAATAGTTGTGGTAGTCCTGGTCTTGAATCAGAAATGTCGACGAGCGTAGTCCGGTCCTCGTAGCGTGCCGGTAAATGGAACAACAGGTCTCTTAGTGAGAATAAGCCGAGCCGATTAAGAGCTTGCTCAACCTTTGGGCCCACGCCCTTGAGAGCCTGCAGGTCGCTAGGCAGCCTGGTGTCTGCCATTTAGTTCGGGGCCAATTTGTTTTGTGATGATATCAATCAATAGTTCGATAGCCTCCATTCTTGGAAATTGCCTCCGCCATGCAACTGCTACAATTCGTGACGGTTCAGGCTCCGTGAAGGGCTTTGTCGTCAGATAGCCGGGTGCGTAGTTTTCAAGGCCAGCCGCAGACGCAGGAAGGACGGTTACTCCGAGGCCTGATGCGACCATGTGCCTCAGGGTTTCCAGTGAGCTACCTTCGGTGACTACATTGTTTCGATCATAATCTGATTGCGAAAGCGCGGGACAGGCATCTATGACTTGGTCGCGGAAGCAATGCCCTTCACCAAGTAACAGCACGTTTTCAGTGTGTAAATGTTTTGGAGGGATACTTGGTTTCGAAGACCATGGATGCTCCGCTGGAAGCAAGACCTCGAATGGTTCGGTGTATAGCTCGCGAACCTCTATATCTGGCTCGGTAAAGGGTAGGGCTACAATGATGACGTCGAGTAGCCCTTTTTTTAGCATCTGGCGCAATGTTCCCGTGAAACTCTCTTCTATATGCAGCTTCAGTCTCGGTTCAGCTGTCTTGAGCGCGGGGAGGAGCGATGGAAATAAGTACGGGCCTATCGTATAAATTGCCCCTATCCGGAGAGGAGCGAGAAAGGGATCTTTCAGATAATCTGATAGCTCCTTAAATGAATCGACTTCGCGAAGGATATCGCGAGCTTTCTCGACCAGCTGTTCTGCGACCGCAGTTAAATGCACCCCTGATTTGCTGCGTTCAAAAAGGATAACGCCAAGTTCATCTTCGAGTCGCTTCACACCGATAGACAGGGTAGGCTGGCTGACAAAGCATTTGGAGGATGCGCGTCCGAAATGTCTTTCATCCGCCACGGCGATAATATATCGAATTTCAGTGAGGGTCATTGCTATGTCTAATCCTTGGGATATTCTCATCCTAGGCTGTGGTCGGTTAGGTGGCAACCTGAAAACTGAGCTTGAGACAGAAAAACTTCGAGTTCTGGGGGTACGAAGATCACAGGTAAAAAAGGATGCGAGCTTTTTGAGTCTCGATTTAGACCTACCAGAGAGCTGGAACCGGTTGGCAAAGCTACCCCTTTCCCAAAATGTAGTGATCGTAGCGGTCGTAACACCGGACGCTCGGACTGAGGATGCATATCGCAAAAGATATGTAGGTATATCAGTAAGACTTAGATACTTTGCCTCGTTGCCGGGTCGCGGGTATCGTGTGGTTTGGGTGAGCTCCACCGCAGTATTTGGGCAAAATCAGACAGGTTTATTGGATGAGTTGGTTTTACCAATGCCGGATCATTGGAGGGGAGCTCTTGTGAGGGAAGCAGAGGACAATATTGCTGAAATTCAGGCAAAAACCACCGTCTTACGATTAGCGGGCCTCTACACGGCGCAAAGCCTTAACCTATTGAGAGATCCAGAGATGCGTAAAAAGTTGAACCCTGAGTCGGTATCTAATCGCATCCACCGAGATGATGCTGTCAATTTATTACGTAGGTTGGTAATTGATAATCATAATTATGTGGCCACGCCTGATCTTGTTCACGGAGTAGACCGGGGCTCGACCGAATATCGTCAGATCTTTGATCGTTTAGACGGTACTCGATCGCAAATTGATTCTGCTGAGGTCGGTCGGATTATTACCACCAGATACAGAGCTCAGATGCCCGCCCTACGACACCCGACCCTGGATTCAGTTCTCACCCGACCATGATACCGTCGACTTCAACTCTAGCCCCCTTCGGCAAAGCAGCCACACCGATTAAGGCTCGCGCCGGGAAAGGCGCCTCAAAGAATTCGTCCATAACCTGATTAACAACTGGGAAATGATCAAGATTTATCAGGAAAACATTAACCTTAGCCAGGTGGTTCAGCGAGCCCCCAGCCGCTTCGCAGACTGCTTTTAGGTTAGCAAATGCCTGCCGCACTTCTGCTTCGATATCGCCTTCAACTAAAAGCATGCCGTCTGATGTTAAAGGAATTTGGCCAGACAAATAAACTGTTTGACCAACCTTCACAGCTTGGGAGTAGGTTCCAATAGCAGCAGGCGCATCTGCTGTAGAAATAAAACTTTTGTTCATGATTAGGCTCGTACACGTGAGATTTTCATTACCGACTTGATTCGACGAATATGGCGGACAACATTTGCAAGATGTTGTCTGTCACGAACGCCGACTTCAATAACGATAACGCTGATTTTAGCATCTCTTTCTTCGCGATTAATTCGATCAATGGCTGCCCCAGCCACAGAAATAGCTGATGCGATTTTAGCTATCACCCCTATCTGGGCTTCAACCTGGATCCTGAGGGCGGTATAAAACTCGCCATTGAGATCATCATCCCAAGTCAAGAAAACACATTTGTCCGGATTATCCCGGATCTCTGATACGTTGTGGCAGGTATCGTGATGAATAACCATGCCGCGTCCCTTCGAAATGTGTCCGACGGTCGGGTCGCCTGGAATCGGACGGCAGCATTTTGCGTAACTGGTTAACAAACCTTCGGAGCCTTTTATTGCCAACGGGCTGGCGTCATTGATTCGCGAAAGCTTGGCTGGTTCATTATCTGCATCTGGTATTAGCCGCCGTGCCACCGAGTAAGCTACTCGGTTACCGAGCCCGATATCTTCTAATATGTCATCGAAGTCCGCTAATTCTGCTTCACCCACAAGTTGTTGTCTCTGTAGATCAGTGACTTGATCGAAGCTAGATTCGAGGTTGGCAAGCGCTCGACTTAAGAGACGTTGTCCTAAACTGATAGACTCTGAACGCTGCTGATTTTTCAAAAAATGACGGATTGCCGATCGCGCCTTACCGGACACCACGAATGACAACCAGCCCAGATTTGGCTTTGCGTGTTTTGCGGTGACGACTTCAACGGTTTGTCCTGACTGTAATACTGTAGAGAGGGGCGCTAAGGCTTTATCGATGCGGCATGCCACGCATCGATTTCCAACATCAGTGTGAACTGCGTATGCGAAGTCAACGGCCGTTGCTCCTGTTGGCAATCCCATTATTTTACCTTTCGGTGTAAAGATATAGATATCGTCGGGAAATAGATCAATCTTTACGTTTTCAATAAACTCGAGTGAATTACCCGCCCGTTGTTGGATCTCTAAAAGACCCTGAACCCAGCGATTTGTGCGCTGCACTGCCGCTGTGTCGTCAGAGCCCGCCTTGTAAAGCCAATGTGCTGCGATTCCTCCTGAGGCCATCGCGTCCATTTCTGATGTACGGATCTGAATTTCGATAGGAACGCCATGCATACCGAATAGCGTAGTATGTAGGCTCTGGTATCCGTTCGCTTTCGGGATTGCAATGTAATCTTTAAAGCGTCCTGGCCTCGGCATGTATAAATTATGTACAATCCCAAGAGCTCGATAACAATCATCGACCGATTCGGTTGCGATCCGAAACGCATAGACATCCATAATGTCGGAGAATGACTTTCTCTGATCGCACATTTTGCGGTAAATACTATTGGCGGCTTTCTCACGACCCTCGACACGGGCTTTGATACCCGTATTTTTAAGGGCGCCTTCAAGCGACTCAAGAATTTCAGTGACGATCTTCTTACGGTTTCCAGTAACATTTTGAACGGCACGTTCAATGCGTTCGATCCGCATTGGATATATTGCCCGATAAGCGAGTTCGTGAAGTTCGCTGCGGAGTTCATACATGCCTAGTCGATTTGCGATAGGGCTGTAGATATCAAGTGTTTCTTTGGCAATGCGCCGGCGTTTTTCTGGATTCAGGGGCCCAATAGTTCGCATGTTGTGAAGCCTATCCGCGAGTTTGACAATGATCACACGGATATCGCGAGCCATCGCAAGCGTCATTTTCTGAAAGTTTTCCGCTTGAGCCTCTGCTCGGGTTTCAAAGCTAATATGGTTTAACTTGCTTACCCCATCGACAAGTTCTGCGACAGCCTCACCAAACTGGGCTTTCAATGCATCTTTCGCTATCCCTGTATCCTCGATAACATCATGTAACATCGCTGCCATGAGGCTTTGATGATCCATTCGCATATCGGCAAGGATTTCAGCAACTTGGAGTGGATGAATGATGTATGGATCACCGGACCTGCGTTTTTGTCCGTCATGGGCTTGCTCTGAATAAAGATATGCACGTCTGACTTCACGAATTTCGTCATCTTCAAGGTAACTGGCCAAACGACTGCATAAACCGTCAATCGTGACGACGGCGGCATTCATAGTCTAGTAATCGTTATCGAACATAGGTTGACGTGGTTCGAAGCGCGCGCGAGCCAGTTCGAGTTCGGCTTCAGTCTTCGCGTCTTCAGCATCTAGCGCCTCCTTATTGATAAAGCCTTCAGCAATCTCGCGAAGGGCGATAACTGTTGGTTTGTCGTTCTCTTCGGTCACCAGCGGATCCTTGCCGCCGGTTGATAGCTGACGAGCACGACGGGTCCCTAGCATCACCAGTTCGAAACGATTCTCAACGTTTTCGAGACAATCTTCGACGGTTACTCGAGCCATGGTTAATCTCCAAAAAAGGTTAGGTGTAGCTTTAGTATATTCAATTTATCGTTGACCGAGAAGATGTTCGAGAAACTTTGGGTTTTTGGATTGGATTCGCGAACGGCGTTGTCGATAGCTCACGATGATTGATGTCAGTTGATCCAGTGTAGTTTTGAAATCATCATTAATAATCCAGTAGTCAAAGTGAGTTGCCTGACTAATCGTTTCATCAGCTTCAGACATGCGAGCATCAATTATAAAAGTATCGTCTTGATCACGCTCGATGAGTCTTTTTCGGAGTGCCTCTCTTGTCGGTGGCAGGATAAATATAGAAACCGCCTCGGGCGCTATTTGCCGAACTTGCGCCGCTCCTTGCCAATCGATTTCTAGGATGACATCTATGCCTGAGGCGAGTTGTGCTTCAACTGTCCTCCTAGATGTTCCGTAATAATTATTGAATACTTTGGCATGCTCAAAAAGGGCTTTAGATTTAATTAGCTCTTGGAATTCGAAATCGGATACAAAATGATAATCACTGCCATCCTTTTCACCAAGCCGAGGGCTCCGGGTGGTGTGCGATGTGCTAACGACAAGATTCGCAATGACGTCCAGTGCTGCGGCTATCAGACTAGTTTTGCCAGCGCCTGATGGCGCTGATATCACAAATAATTGGCCATAAGGCATGAAAGATCCAGTTGAGACAGTCATAATAAATTTTTAAGTCGTAAGCTTAGTTTAATTAGAGAGGTTCTGCCATGCGTCCCAGCGGTCGCGCATTCAATGTAATGCGTCCAATTTCTTTTGCCCGCCGATTTTCACGTCATGCAGCGGGCTCTGTATTGGTCGAATTTGGCGATACTCGCGTGCTTGTTACAGCATCTGTCACGGAGCAGGTGCCACGCTGGATGAAAGGGAAAGGTCAGGGTTGGGTGACAGCGGAATATGGCATGTTACCGGGATCAACGCATACACGTTCGGATCGGGAAGCGACTCGTGGTAAACAATCTGGACGCACACAAGAAATACAGCGCCTAATCGGCCGGTCTTTGCGGTCAGCTGTGGATTTGAAGAAACTGGGTGAGCGCCAAATCACAATCGATTGTGATGTGTTACAGGCAGACGGAGGGACCCGAACGGCTTCAATAACAGGCGGTATGGTTGCCTTGATCGATGCGTTAAATTTTTTGAAAGGCAATGGGATGCTGGTGGAAGACCCTTTGATTCGCTTTGTTGCTGCCGTGTCTGTTGGGGTTTACAAAGGCGAGCCAGTATTGGATCTCGATTATCCTGAGGATTCGAATGCTGATTCTGACCTAAATCTTGTAATGGCCGAAGGTCCTAGGTTGATCGAGATTCAAGGAACGGCCGAGGAGGCGCCATTCAGTCGAGCAGAGCTGAATGCTCTGTTGGACCTAGGTGAGCTGGGTATTTCAGAGCTCATCGTTGCACAGAAAAGGGCACTGGCGAATGTTTAATAGTCCAAGTTGGCGCCAAGTGAAATATCGTAGTCCACAACAAGTGGCACGCGATAATCAAATGGTCTCTGTGTAACATATTCAGCGGCTAGTACTCGACGTGAAATTTCTTGAGAGACTAATTGCAGATCTGTTCGCCAGGCGCCGGGATTTGACATATTGAAAACATCATCCCCAGGGAACCAGCTGTAGGCCGGTTCATTTATAAAAATTTCTCGAAAGGCATCAGCGTAGCCAATGTCATTCAATAGATGATCTAGCCAATGACGGTCATCTTTCGTGAATCCTGGAGACTCGTTATGTTGATGCCATTCTTCGACATCAAGTGTTCGTGCAGCGACACCGAAATCCCCACAGAAGACGAATTGTCTGCGTTTTTTACGGATTTTACGCATCCACGTTTCTAACGACTGAACAAAAGCACCACGTAGTTCGTTCGCATCA
Organism: Gammaproteobacteria bacterium; assembly: GCA_002730235.1. GTDB lineage: Bacteria > Pseudomonadota > Gammaproteobacteria > Pseudomonadales > Litorivicinaceae > HIMB30. The sequence goes on from PBZS01000023.1 coordinate 11,683, forward strand.
CTGGTTAGAGATGGAGGAAGAATTGAAACAATGCTGACGTGGTCGAAATCGGCCTGAATGTACCGGCCGTCAAGATCTAAGTCGTAGGAGCCGAGACCTCGCATCACTGCCTTGGGTGTATGACGCGTGAATATAGCTACACCGCCTCTTCCTTCATCCTCGCCTTCAAAGTAGAAAGGTACAAAGCCCTCGGGGCAGAAGCGTGCGTCATTAATTACTTTGTATTCGCGCACGCGAATATCCTGGAGGCAGATCACATCTGCGTGCTTACTTGCAAGCCATTCGGTTAAGCCTTGTTTAACGGCCGAAACAAGTCCGTTACAGCGAAGGCTGATTATCCGCATCAAAAAATTTTTTATCCCTGGAGTGAGAGACCAGTAGAACTGGTGTACTATTTTTACTCGCTCATTGTAACGTTAGACGTGTCTTATGTCCCCATATAAGCGGTCCTTTTTGGAATTAGCTCTCGAAACTCGTGCCCTAAAGTTCGGTGAATTCACGTTGAAGTCGGGCCGGGTAAGTCCTTACTTCTTCAATGCGTCTGCTATCTCAGGCGGTCGTCAGCTCACAATTCTGGGTCGCTGTTATCGTGACGCGATTATTGACAAGGGGGTCCGTTTCGACGGATTGTTTGGACCGGCTTATAAAGGAATTACGCTCGCCACGTCTGTCGCTATGGCATTTGCGGAGGCCAACCAGGACTATCCGCTGTCATTCAATCGGAAAGAAGTCAAGACCCATGGGGAGGGTGGATTACTTCTTGGCGCATCTCTAATGGGTCAGATTTTAGCGATTGATGATGTAGTGACGGCCGGAACCGCGGTTAGAGAATCCTTCAAATTTATTGCGAATCACGGCGCAACTTTAAGTTCATTTTGTGTGGCTGTTGATAGACAGGAACGAGGTCAGGATGGATCAGGCTCTGCGCTTTCAGAGCTGGCAGACCTCTTTAGTTTAACCCCAATCTCCATTGTCACCCTTGATGATATTCTGGCTTTTACCAGTGATGACTCGAGGTTCGCTTCGGATGTTGCACCGCGTATTAATGAGTATCGTTCCCAATATGGAGCGCTGGCTTAGTTGTGTTTTCTCAATATTTGCGTGCCGACACCCTGATCTGTAAAAATCTCTAAAAGCACTGAGTGCGGAACGCGTCCGTCAATAATATGAGCGCTGTTGACGCCCGTATTTACTGCAGAAAGTGCGCACCCTACCTTGGGGAGCATACCACCAGAAATTGTGCCATCGTCGATCAACGCGTTGACCTCATCAGTAACGATTCCAGTTACAACTTTTCCAGCTTTATTCAAAACCCCGGCTGTATTGGTAAGGAGCATTAGTTTTTCGGCTTTTAAAACCTCAGCTAATTTACCTGCAACTAAATCTGCATTGATATTGTAAGACTCCCCGTTAGGGCCCGCTCCAATCGGCGCGACTACTGGGATTACATTATTTTCAGTCAACATAGTCAGTACTCTAGTATCGATGGACTCAACCTGACCGACATGACCGATATCAATAATCTCTGGAGCTTCAAGTTCAGGACTTTTTCGTTCAATCTTCAGCTGTCTTGCGCGGATGAATCGACCGTCCTTGCCGGTTATGCCCATTGCGCGCCCACCCGCAAGATTTAGAAGGTTCACGATCTCCTTATTGACCTGACCACCGAGCACCATTTCAACAACATCCATAGTCTCTTCGTTGGTAACGCGCATCCCGTCAATAAAGTTTGATTCAATATTTAACCGCTCAAGGAGCTCACCAATCTGTGGTCCGCCACCGTGCACGACGATGGGGCGCATTCCAACGACTTGCATCAGTACGATATCTCTCGCAAAAGATGCTTTCAGAGCGTCATCAGTCATCGCATTGCCGCCATACTTTACGACGATAGTGCGACCAGAAAATTTCTGGATGTAGGGGAGGGCCTCCGAGAGAACCTTTGCAATTTCTTTCGCGTGAGCTAGGTTTAGCATATCGATCCAAGCTCCAGTGTCGGTTCTGCCTGTTTTAAGGCTTTAAAAATTGTACTCTGGATTTCTGCTAGCGCTTCAGTCGACTCTGCCTCAAAGCGTAAAACCAAGTTTGGTGTCGTATTAGAACCTCGAATTAAACCCCAACCAGAATCAAGATCCACGCGAACACCATCGATTGTCGATAGAGGAAGCCCTTGATCTGCAATGATAGATGCCACTCGTTCGACAATGGCAAATTTTTCGGTGTCAGATACTTCAATATTGATTTCGGGAGTTGATAAATCGTCGGGAATTGCTTCGAATATTGATGAGACGGGTTGATCTGATTTCGCGAAGATCTCTAATAATCGAGCTGCCGTATAGAGCCCATCGTCAAATCCGAGCCAACGCTCTTTGAAAAAAATATGACCACTCATTTCGCCACCCAACAGGGCACCTGTCTCTTTCATTTTAGCCTTCACAAGACTGTGGCCAGTTTTCCACATTAGGGGGTGACCGCCTGCTTGCTTGATGACAGGCCCCAGATGTCGACTACACTTAACATCATAGATGATGGTCGCTCCAGTATTTCTGCTGAGAACATCCCGGGACAGCAACATCATTAGGCGGTCAGCGAAAATCGATTGACCTGTCTCGGTAATTACTCCCACGCGATCTCCATCACCATCAAATGCAAGGCCGAGATCACATTTCTCGGATAAGACGGAGTCTATGACATCGGTGAGATTCTCTGGCTTGGAAGGATCTGGGTGGTGGTTTGGAAAGGTTCCATCCACCTCAGTGAACAGAGGAACAATTGAGCAGCCTAGTTGTTCAAACAGCGAACGTGCGCAAACCCCGGCGACACCGTTTCCGCAATCGATTGAGACTTTGAGCGGTTTCTCGAGGTGAATATCACCGATAATTTGATGAGTATAGGGAGAAAGTGCATCTGCGGTTGTAAGGCTACCCTCACCTATTGCAAGCTTAGACTGCGTAATTGCCTCATAAAGGTTCGTGATGTCTTCACCATAGAGCGTATGGCCACCGATCATCATCTTAAATCCATTGAATTGAGGTGGGTTGTGACTACCGGTGACCATCACGCCTGAGCCGGTCCCTAGCGTAAGTGCAGCATGGTACAGGACCGGCGTTGGAACCATTCCTATATCAATGACCTGTACGCCGGCTCTAATCAACCCTTGGTTTAACGCATTTTGAAGGTCGGATCCTGACAAACGGCCGTCACGCGCTGTCACAACAGTCGCCTGGCCTCGATCCTTGGCATAAGTTCCGATCGTCTGGCCTAGTTTTTTAACCATCGCATCGTTTAGTTGATCGGGGTAGGTACCACGAATATCATAGGCACGAAAAATCGTTGGGCTTATCTCGCTCATCAGTGTGTTCCGGTGTGGCCAAAGCCACCCTCGCCCCGGTCAGATGCATCGAAGTCATCAACTTCGACCAATTTTGGTTGAATGACAGGGGTGATGATCATCTGCGCGATACGTTCACCGGGTTCTATGGTTTGAGGCTCTGTGGCCCGGTTCCAGGTGGAGACTTTTAGTTCACCATGATAATCAGAATCAATCAGGCCAACTAGGTTTCCTAGAACCAATCCGCGGTGTCCCAGTCCGCTTCTTGGAAGAATCATTGCACAGAGGCCGGGGTCCTCAAGATGAATTGCGATCCCCGTCCCGATAAGTATGGTTTCACCAGGGGAAACCGTTACGGTTTCATTGAGACATGCGCGCAAATCCACCCCAGCAGAGCCAAGTGTTCCGATTTCTGGAATTGGCCAGTCGCTACCCACGCGGGGATCGAGTCGTTTAAACTTCAGGTTCACATCAGATCCTTTGTTGATAAGAGTTCAGAAATCAAATTCATGATCTCCATCGCTACTTCGGTCTTGGTGCCAGGCGGTAATGGATTCTCCGTGTCACTCTGGATCAGCGTTACTTGCGTATTATCCTGCCCAAAAATATCGCTATTCGCCACGCAATTGGCGATGACAGCATCTAGCGACTTCGATAACAACTTTTCTTTTGCATTTTCCAAAACAGAGTCTGTTTCTGCGGCAAAGCCGATCACGAGCGTTGGCCGCCGGTCATCGTTGGCAACGGCCTTGATGATGTCCACATTTGCAGTCAACTTAATGGTCGACAGACTATCTGTCGACTTTTTCAACTTTTTCGCAGAAGTCTTTGCGGGTCGCATGTCAGAGACAGCTGCGGCACCAATAAAAATATCTGTATCGTCGAGAGCATTTTCTACNGCAATGAGCATCTCTTGCGCGGTTTCGACGTCGATGCGTGCNACCCCTGCTGGGGTCTCCAGATGGGCTGGCCCACTGATTAAGGTGACTGATGCCCCAAGCCTGCTCGCCGCTNCCGCCAGTGCAAATCCCATCTTCCCTGAGGAACGGTTTGCGAGATAGCGAACGGGATCAATCGGTTCATAAGTAGGGCCCGCGGTGATTACCAATTTCCTGTGTGCTAATGGCCCACTGGCTAGCTGTGATTCGAGCGTATTGACAACATCCATTGGTTCGGTCATTCGGCCTGATCCGATATCACCGCATGCTTGTATTCCTGAGTTTGGTCCAATGACTACAACATCAAGACGGATGAGATGCGCCAGATTCTCCTGTGTTTGCATATGTTTCCACATCTGCTGATTCATGGCTGGCGCGATAGCCTTCTCACATTCTGATGCTGTCCAGAGGGTGGTCAAAAGGTCCGAGGCTTGTCCGGACGCAAGCTGCGCCAAAGTGTTAGCGGTGCACGGGGCGATGAGGATTAAATCAGCCCAACGGGCTAATTCGATGTGACCTATACCAGCCTCAGCTCTTGCATCAAGCACAGAAATTCGAACTTCTCGACTGGTGAGTGCTTGAAATGTAAGGGGGCTGACGAAAGCGGTAGCTGCCTCAGTCATCACAATCTGGACCAGAGCACCACGACGTCCAAGTTCTCGAGTGAGCTCACAGGCTTTGTAACAGGCGATACCGCCAGTAATGCCGAGGATGATGTGTTTGTTTTGGAGCCAAGATGTCCGTGTCACAGATCTTCTCTTGTCATGGAAGGCCTAACCATAGCACGAGTGGCAGAATCAGCCGATGTTCAAATCGGTGATTAATTGTCACTTGTATGTTCTTCTTGGCAAGGATATGCTTCGCGTCCGTTTTTTCAGGGTTTGAGTAACAGAGGCGGATCAAATTATGCCAAAGGTGTGCCAAGTAACAGGAAAACGTCCTGCAACCGGCAATAATGTATCGCATTCCAACATCAAGACGAAGCGTCGCTTTCTCCCGAACCTGCACTGGCACCGGTTTTGGGTTGAATCAGAAAAACGATTCGTGCGTCTTCGTGTGTCAACAAAGGGTATGCGTATTATTGATAAACAAGGGATTGAGGCAGTGTTGGCCGACATCCGCTCACGTGGCGAGAAGGTATGAACTATGCGTGATAAAATCAAACTGGTGTCTTCCGCTGGTACTGGACACTACTATACGACTGATAAAAACAAGCGAAGCACTCCGGATAAGCTGGAGCTAAAAAAGTTTGATCCCGTGGTACGAAAGCATGTGATCTACAAGGAAGCGAAAATTAAGTAAGGGCTTATGCCTGAGCTTCCTGAAGTCGAGACAACGGTGCGAGGAATTGCACCTTTTCTGATAGGGCGAAAATTCTCATCGGTTACTGTTAACCAACCATCACTCCGGTGGCCCATCCCACCTGATTTCTCTCAGCGGCTTGAAAATGAAATCTGTGTTTCGGTAATTCGTCGCGCGAAATATCTGCTGATTGAAACCGAAACGACCAAGATACTGTCGCATCTCGGGATGAGCGGATCATTCCGCCTTGTTGACCCTCAAACACCATTGAAGACACATGATCATGTGCAGATTCAGGTCGGTGATTTGGAGCTTCGATATCACGATCCGCGTCGATTTGGATGTTTGCTGTGGGCAGATTCTGAAAGGGCACGACAATTAATCGATAACTTGGGCCCAGAGCCCCTGTCAGATGTATTTTGCGGTGAGTGGTTATATAGACAATCCAAACGCAGACATATTGCTGTTAAGTCGTTCATCATGACAAATGCCGTTGTCGTCGGTGTAGGCAATATTTATGCATCAGAATCATTATTTTTAGCCGGAATTCACCCGGCGAGGCAAGCAAATCGAATCTCGCAGGCTAGATATAATGACTTGGCCGCTCAAGTAAAAAAAGTTTTAGCCTGCGCGATTGAGGCAGGAGGGACTACGCTGCGCGATTTTGTAAATGGACAAGGTGAGCCGGGTTATTTTCAGCAAACACTATCTGTTTACGGACGAGACGGAGACCCATGTAAAAAGTGTCATCACGCAATTGGTAGTCGAACGATTGCTGGCAGGAACAGCTACTTTTGCCCGCGGTGCCAAAGCTAGTGATCGAAGTGATTTTTTAGTGCGGTAGCGACTGTCTGTGGTACGAATGCCTCGACTTGACCGTCGAGACGAGCAACCTCTTTGACAAGGGTCGACGAAATAAAACTATAATGCTCTACCGGGGTCAAAAATAGGCTNTCGAGTTCCGGGGCCAGTTGTTTGTTGAGGTTCGCTAGNTGTAACTCGTACTCATAATCTGCTACGGCACGTAAGCCTCGGAGTAAAATNCGCGCACCTACTGCCTGCGCAAAATTAGCTAACAGTGTATGGAACCCGCAAATTTCAACGTTATCCAGGTGTTCGAGTGATTGTTCTGCTAACTCCACTCGGGTTTCCAAATCGAACAGTGTTGTTTTATGCGTCGACCCGGCAACGCCGACAATGACTTGGTCAAAGATACGCGCGGCACGTTCCACGACATGAACGTGACCGTTTGTGATTGGGTCAAAGGTTCCAGGATACACAGCGGTAGTCATGATATAGGTCTCAACAAGCGTAGCCAGTCGATGCCAGCTTTCAGTTCCTTGATTATTTCAAACCCTTCTAAATCTAGTGTTTCACGTTCTCCACATTCTACAACGACGCGAGAATCTTGATGCACTTTATCTTTGACCCAAGTAAGAAATTTCTGACTAATCCCATGATGAAATGGTGGGTCAGCGAAGACGATGTCGGCATGAATGAGCACTTCACGAGGTATTTCGAAGACATCACTGGCTAACACGTTCGCCTGCCTGTGAAGTTGAAATCGTTCGAGATTGGCCTGAATGTTCTTTGCTGCTTGAGGGTCCTTCTCAACGAATGTGCAGGTCGATGCGCCGCGTGATAGGGCCTCGAGACCTAGGGCGCCACTGCCCGCGAAACAATCGAAAATTGATGCTCCGGTTATTGAGGGCATTAACCAATTAAAAAGCGTTTCCCTTACACGGTTAGGTGTTGGACGAAGCCCTTCATGGTCCAGCACCTCGATTTTTGACCGTTTAAGCGAACCACCGACGATTCGAATTCCAGCCATCGATTTGTGTTTGTACGTCTCTCTTTTCATCTGCAAATGCTATCATCTCGTCTTATTATTTTTAGGATTTTCGATCGTCATGCTATTCGATTTATTTCTTTTTGTCGGGTTAGCCATCGTGGTTTCGCTCGCTTCCTGGCTTTTGATTGCGCGGAAAAAAACCCTCCGTGGCCAGATCTATCGTACTCAAAGTAAAGGGCAGGAAGGTTTAGATGAGTCCATAGCCACAAAGCTCGCCGAGCCTACCAGCTATTTTAAAGCGCTTTCGCGCTCTCGTGCGCAATTATCGAGCAGTTTGAGACGCTTATTCAGAGATGGCTTTAATGAGGAAATTCGTGAAGATATCGAGGCGATTCTTCTATCGTCAGACGTTGGTGTAGACACTACAGATTGGGTGCTAGAAAAACTCGAGGAGCGTTCAAAGCATGAAGGTGTCTCCGATCCAGACGGGCTACAAGCGCTTCTGAAAGAAATTTTAGCCTCTACTCTGAGTGTATCTGGAGTGACTGTTAAAGAAGGTGCGAATACGCCACACGTAATTTTGATGGTTGGTGTGAACGGAGTTGGTAAGACAACGACTATTGGGAAATTAGCGCATCGTTATCAGGCAGAGGGAAAAACGGTGCTCCTAGCTGCGGGTGATACATTTCGAGCAGCAGCTGTTGAGCAGTTGCGAACCTTGGGTGAGCGAAACGGGGTGCCCGTGATTGCGCAAGATACTGGAGCGGATTCAGCATCAGTTTTATACGACGCATGTGAATCTGCAAAGGCTCGCGGTACTGACGTCGTTTTGGCTGATACTGCTGGTCGTCTTCAAAACAAGACAAACTTAATGAGTGAGCTTGAGAAGATCGGTCGTGTGTTAGCTAAATTAGATATCGGTGCGCCACATGAGGTGCTGCTGGTTTTAGATGCCGGCACTGGTCAAAATGCTATTAGTCAAACACGAGAGTTTACCAAAGTGATTCGGCCAACTGGTCTGGTGTTGACCAAGCTCGATGGTACGGCTAAGGGCGGTGTGATTTTTGCGCTTGCTCGAGAATTTGGATTACCGATTCGTTATGTTGGCCTCGGCGAAAAGGCAGAGGACTTAAGAACGTTTGATGCAACATCATTTGTCGATGCTATCTTCGCGGAGGCTGGCGAGTGATAGAGTTTGAGGGTGTCGCTAAGGTCTATGAAGGACACCGTGAGGCGCTCTCGGACGTCGATTTCCGTCTGGCACCCGGGGAGATGGCTTTTCTGACCGGACACTCTGGCGCAGGGAAGTCGACGTTACTGCGTTTGATCCTTGGATTGGAAAAATCTTCATCAGGCACTGTACGGGTGGCGGGTTCTGACTTATCGACTTTGTCCGGCGAAAAATTGGCGCGCTATCGCCGGCGTGTCGGAGTTGTATTTCAAGATCCTAATCTCGAAGATGATCTCTCGGTGTACGATAATGTTGCGCTGCCGCTGAGAATCTCAGGATTTAGTGAATCTGAAATTCCCAAGCGAGTCACAGCTGCTTTGTCGCGGGTCGATCTTTCTGATCAAGCAAAAGCGAGTCCCCGGTTTTTGTCTGGTGGGCAGCAGCAGCGCGTCGGAATAGCGCGAGCTATTGTCCATCGGCCGGCACTTTTGGTTGCTGATGAGCCAACCGGAAACTTAGACCCAGAATTATCGGCACGTGTGATGAGGATGTTCACTCAGTTTCAACAGTTAGGTGTAACCATCTTAGTCGCAACCCACGAGCGTGCTGTCGTTGAGTCTCTACCGTTTCGTCGTCTAGTAATTGAAAAAGGCCGATTGGTTTCTGATGGCATGGGGTCCAATTAGTGAACCGCTGGCTTTTGGATCACTCGCAAGCCATTAAAGACGCTTGGAAACGGACCTCTGATCGATTGACCCAGTTTATGGTTCTGGTTTGTTTATTGGGTATTTTATTAGCCATACCGGGTTGGCTGGCTCAGATATGGCTCAGCATGGCTTCCTTAGTACCTGAGGAGGCTATGCAGAGCGAAGCCGTCATATTTTTGAATAAAGAACTTGATGTTGAGGCGAGAATTGAGCTGGAGCGTGTTCTCAGTGAGATGAAGGAGATTGAGCGGGTCATCTTTGTGCCAAAAATTATTGCCTTGAAAGAGCTCAGTACGCAAGATGGACTGGGGCCAATCGCCGATCTTCAGGCTAATAATCCACTTCCTGACGCACTTCGCCTGAAGTTTTCGATTCGAGCTCTCAAAGTAAGTGAAAATAACGTCATAACGACCTTGCTGGCTGACAAACGTGTCTTGTCGTTGCGTTATTATCCGTCGACGCGGGTTCAATATGCGTCCTTGGTAGAAAAGTTGGGGTTACTAGGTATTGGCTTGTCAGCTCTAGCCATTCTTGGCGTGCTGATGGCTGTCTTTCTCGTAGCGGCTGCTGATGTAGTCGATGATCAACGTCGTATCGAACTCTATACACTGCTCGGCGCATCGAAGAGATTTATCCGTAGACCTTATTTGTATCGTGCAACATGGCTGGGCCTTCTCTCAGGTCTTATTGCCTGCCTTGTGATTACTTCGCTAAATGAGTTATTCTCGGTAGAGTTCGCATCAAACTTAAAGGCCTTAGATCCAAGGTTGGAATATCTTCCCGTCGACGGCAGGACACTTATTGG
>PBZS01000024.1 GCA_002730235.1 Gammaproteobacteria bacterium
TTTTTTTGGTCATTTGTTCAGTTACCAGAACGCGCGCAAGCATTGGATAAAAATGGTTTTCGATTTGGTTTGGGTTGGGCCATGAAGATCGTCGATTTCAAATCCTCCATCACAGATGGCCGTTGACGTGTTTTGTTACTCAAGGCAGTTCCAAATGTAAAAACCGGTGTCTGTTTTGAGGTCCGAGGATGGGTTTCTCGATCTCAGTAGTGGTTGCGGAACGAGTTTCCATGGACTCTGAGGAAAGGAATGGCGACTGGGGTCCGCGGGTTCTAAAACAATTGTTGTGGTGTTTTAAGTGATTTACCGTCGTCCGACGGAATTACGGTCTCTGGTAACGGTTCTCTAGGAGGATTTTCCAGCAAGAAATATTCACGCATCGTATTTTTTTGCGATGAACGTGCTTTGGCCCCTGTCTCTGGATCGATTCGCGTCGCTACCACGCCAGTTGGTAGTTGAGACATATTTTCTTGAACGTTCTTCAACGCGTGTTTCATGAACTCAATCCATATTGGAAGGGCGGCACGACCACCGAACTCTGAACGACCTAAGGTTTTTGGTTGATCAAAACCAACCCAGACAGATGCCACGATACCTTTTTGATAGCCATTGAACCACGCGTCGATTTGATCATTGGTTGTTCCCGTTTTACCAGCAAGATCCAATCGATCGAGAGATTTTGCTTTTTTTGCGGTGCCTCGTTGTACGACATCCTTCAACATGTCGTCAATCAAGAAGTGGATGCGTTCGTCCATTACTCGCGGTGCGATCCTGTCAGTGTAGTTTGCTTCAAACAAATCTGTCTTCACGGGGCGGATTCGGTTGTCGAATTCAAGATCAACAGATACAGGACGTCCAGCACATTCAATTTTACAGATACTGACAGGCCTAGTTTGGTACAATACAGCGCCGTCTGCCGACTCAATACGATCTATGAGATGATTTTTTACTCGGAACCCGCCGTTGGCAAAAATTGCATATATTTCTGCCATATCTAGCGGAGTAAGAGATGCTGTTCCCAGAGAAATAGAGAGATTTCTCGGAAGTTTCGTGGCATCGATCCCAAAACGCTTTGCGATATTAATAATTCGGCTTACGCCTAGCTCTCGAACAAGACGAACAGACACTAGATTGCGAGACCGATATAGCGCAGTACGAAGGCGTGTTGGCCCAAGAAATGTGCCCCCAGAGTTTTGTGGTCTCCAATCCGTTGCTCCTTCCGTCTTATCGAATACAACCGGTGCATCGTTAATGAGAGTTGCAGGAGTCATTCCTGATTCGAGTGCAGCGGTGTAGATGAGAGGTTTGATTCCTGAGCCAACCAAACGACCGCCCTGAGTTGCACGATTAAATTTTGACTCAAAATAGTTGAAGCCACCAATCATTGCCTGAATGGCACCGGTATTTGGATCCAGTGCCACAAATCCTGACTCAACTTCCGGTTTTTGTGCGAGCCACCATTTATTTTCATCCTTCAATACGCGGATAAGGTCCCCGGGTGCTACCAAAGCCCGTACATCTTTAATTCCCGGACCGACAGAGTTGACGCTCTTGTATTCACGCGCCCATTGATACCCATTCTTCTCGATCGTAACCGATTGGTCATCAGCGGTAATGGCTTGGATTTTTTTCTCAGTGATAGATATAACGACGGCAGGCTTTAATGGTCCAATCTCGTCAATATTTTTTAGCTGTCGTTTCCAGTCGAGTAGCATAGTTCCAGAGAGTTTTCGCTCAACCCCTCGCCATCCATGACGTCGGTCATAATCCATCAGGCCTCGAATTACAGCATTCTGGGCGTATCTCTGGTGATCACCACGAATGGTTGTAAACACACGCAAGCCGTCGGTATAAGCGCGATCGTCAAAGATCTCAAGTGCAATCCTTCGCGCTTCTTCGGCAACATAGGGTGCAGTTAGGTCTAAGTGAACACCGTGTAATGACGCAGTAACTGGATTTTGGATAGCAAGTTCAAAGTCATATTTTTCGATGAATTTAAGACTGAGCATGCGTTTTAAAATCCAGTCACGGCGTTCCTTAGCACGTTCTGGATTTGTGATTGGATTATATTTCGAAGGGGCTTTTGGAAGGCCTGCGATCATGGCTGACTGTGCTACAGTTAAGTCATCTAGATTCTTTCCGTAATAAATCTGTGCTGCGGCATTTACGCCATACGCCCGGTGACCAAGGAAAATCACGTTAAAATAGAGTTCGAGGATTTCGTCTTTAGTAAGCGTTTTTTCAATTTCGAGGGCGAGCAGAATTTCACGAAATTTGCGGGCGAAGGTACGTTCGTGGGTTAAAAAATAGTTTTTGGCTACCTGCATTGTAATCGTGGAGCCGCCTGATTGAATTTGGCCGCTAGAAATTAGCTGCCATGCCGCGCGAGCGAGGCCAAAGGGATCAATACCAACATGATCCCTGAAATTGTCATCTTCAGCCGCTAGAAAAGCACGAATGAGATCCAGAGGGACTTCATTGATATTAACTGGGTCTCGGTGTTTTTCACCGAACTGCGCGATAAGTTGTTTGTCGGCTGTAAATATTTGTAACGGCGTTTGTAATTTTACGGTACGGAGTGATTCAACGTCAGGTAGACCTGGCTTTAGATAAATATAGCTACCAATTACACCGGCCGTTCCGAGAACGGCTGTAGTCAATCCAATACTGAGCAAAAAGCGTAAGGCCCTTATCACAAAAATTCCAAATCAGACATGCTAGTGAAGTGTACCTAAATTTAGCGCCTAATATCGATGTGGTGGATTTTAATTATTTGTCGGCTTTTTGTAGTTAAAAAAAATTTTGTATCCTGTTCCTCCGAATCAAATCTGGGTTTATCTCAGTCTAAAATCTGCGTATCAGGTAAGCGTTAAAAATTATCGATTTTTCGCAGTCGCGTACCATCGAGCTGTGGAACAAGAGCTGTTAAACTCTGAATTCCTTTGCATTCTTTCATTGAGGATACATGTTAGATATTTCCCTTCCCTTAATACTCATTGGTCCGACTGGAGCAGGTAAAACGACAGTGGGTCGTGTGCTTGCAGCAAAGCTCAACGTTTCCTTTTTTGATCTGGACGAAGAGATTGAGGCGCGTTCTGGAGCCAATATTCCTTGGATTTTCGACGTAGAGGGTGAGGACGGATTTCGTGATCGGGAAACGAGGGTGTTTTCTGATCTCGTAAACCATGGTGATGTTATTGTGTCTACTGGTGCGGGTGTCGTTTTACGTGAAAAAAATCGGAAGCTATTGATAAAGCATAGACACCGAGTGATTTGGCTGCAGGTTGACCTACAAACACAGCTGGATCGACTTAAAAATGATAAGAATAGACCATTGCTTCAGGTTAAAGACCCCAGAAGAAAATTGAGGACAATGGCTGCGGAGCGCGAGCCGCTGTATCAAACTCATTCGACGATACGGGTGCAGACTAGTAAAACTAACCCGGCGATCGTGGTGAGACAAATCATAGAACGATTAAAGAGAGAACATAATGAAAACGCTTAACGTGGATTTGGGAGAACGGACCTATCCGATTCACATAGGTCATGGTTTGATTGATTCTACTCTGCTCCGTTCAGCAATTAAGGGGCGTCAACTTCTTTTAGTTACCAATGAAACAGTTGCTGCTTTGTATCTTGACCGTGTGTTATCTAATTTGACTATGTTCGAGGTCGCGACGGTAATTCTTCCCGATGGGGAGGATCATAAAAATATTGAAACGCTGGATATGATTTTTTCAGAAGCATTAACTCAGCGATTCTCTCGAAATGTGACCATGGTCGCTTTGGGTGGTGGAGTGGTGGGTGATATTGTTGGATTTGCTGCTGCAACCTATCAGCGTGGCACTGATTTTTTACAGATCCCGACCACCTTATTGTCGCAGGTTGATTCGTCAGTGGGCGGAAAAACCGGTGTTAATCATCGTTTGGGAAAGAATATGATTGGAGCATTTCATCAACCGATCGCAGTATTCAATGATATAGATGTATTAGAAACTTTGCCTGCTAGAGAGATGTCCGCCGGCATCGCTGAAGTGATCAAATATGGATTATTAGGGGATGTAGCATTTTTATCCTGGATTGAAGATCACCTTGATGAGTTGATGGGAAAGGAATGTAGCGCATTATCAAAAGCCATTGAGCATTCATGCAAGATTAAGGCTGAGATAGTAGCGCGTGACGAGCGCGAGAGCGGAGTTCGAGCACTTTTAAATCTTGGACATACCTTTGGTCATGCGATAGAGGCACATCTGGGTTACCGTGGTTGCTTGCATGGGGAAGCTGTTGGCACTGGAATGGTATTGGCGGCTAGAGTGTCAGGTATCATGGGATTGCTTTCGGAATCCGATGTGACTCGGACCGTATCGATTTGTCAACGTGCCAATCTTCCCGTAAGGCCACCAAAAGGCATGACTCCCAACGATTTTTTAGAACACATGGCTGTTGATAAAAAGAATATCGATGGGCGTCTTAGGCTAGTATTGATGCGCTCGCTTGGGGAGGCCTATATCGAGGACCAGGCTCCGATGGCTATCCTTGATGACGTGTTTCAAGCGTGCTGTCACTAGTTCGATCTCAACAAGCTTGTATTGAACGCACTAGGGCGGCAATTCGTTGGACTAAAAATATAGTGGTTTTAGTGGGAGCGCCCGGCCAAGGTAAAACCACCATAGTGGAAGCTCTGGTACCCAAAGGTCTGATCAATCCTCTTCGTTTCGAGGGCAAATTTCTCGGAGATCGAACGGATGTAGTTCTTCGGATGGTCGGACTTACGGGTTTGAGGCCGGAAGGTACAAATACCGATATGCTGGCGCGGTTGCAAAGTAAAAAATCACCCAGTCCTGAGTATGGTGTTCCAGAGGTGATTGTTGATGATGCCCACCACCTACTGGATGACGTTTTGCAATTATTTCATGAGTTGACTGCCGGCGCATATGGGCGTCGATGGTCGATCTTATTGGTTGGCGAGGATCACTTAGTCCGGCGTCTGCAGGCTTTGAAACCTATGCCCGTTCTGCCAAGCACTGTTCGCTTGCCGTTGTGGGATCAGCAAGATCTAAAGCAGGCGGCAAAGGGTCTCCAATCTGACGTAGAAATATCTGATCTGTTCTCTCGTGTACTGGGGCAGTATGCAACGCAGCCGAAGCAATTGCTGCGAGCAATCAATGAAACAGGGCATAAAGACTTGACAAAACGGCAAGTCGGCCGCACTCAAACAGATAGGGTTCAGCTTAGTTTATCACCGACGTGGCAAATCGTGAGTGGTATGGTTTTTGTCGCTTTAATTGGTCTGGTAGTTTTTGTTCAAATGGGTACTGAACATGACGCTGCTAACCCGCAGACGTTAATTCCGCTGACACCGACTAATAAGTAATTTTCGCAAACGTACTCATTATTTGCTCCTCGATGCGGGGAGTCATATACTGTTTGGCCGTTTTTTTAGGGCTTTAACGGTCGAATCCTATCAACAATAACAATTTGCTGGAGATCTGAAGATTAGTTAGCAAGGTTGGTAGTCAGGTTTCGGTGGATCGCGTTACGTCCTGTTTTATTCAGGGTTGCGGCCTATCGGCCGTGTATTTTTAGGAAGAAACAAATGGCCAAAGGTCTTTATACGCCTGGAGAGTTTCGCGACAACTGTGGTTTCGGTTTGATCGCTCATTGCGAAGGTGTGGCAAGCCATGATTTATTGATGACGTCAATTGAGGCCCTGACTCGCATGACGCATCGCGGCGGGATTGCTGCTGATGGTAAAACAGGAGACGGTTGTGGTCTTTTGTTTCAAATGCCGGATGATTTCATGCGCAGAGCCGCAATTGATGCGTGTGGCGTCGAATTGGGAGATTTCTTTGCAGTGGGCATGGTCTTCCTCTCTGCGGATGACTCTACTGAAGCCGAGGCCATTCGCGAAATCGAGGATGTATTGCGATCACGCCGGCTTTCAGTTGCCGGGTGGCGAGATGTTCCGATAGACCCTACCATTCTTGGCCCAATCGCACGCGATAATATGCCATTGTTTAAACAGGTTTTCGTAGAGGCTCAAGGTCAGGATAAAGAAGAGTTTGATAACGAGCTATTCATGGCATCACGTCTTATAGAACGTGCGATTTCTTTTAACGCTGAGAATTATTTGTGCTCATTGTCTCGTCGCGTGATCTCTTATAAAGGCTTGATGATGCCCGTCGACCTGCACAATTTTTATCCGGATCTGAATGACAAAGTGATGGCCACAGCAATTTGTGTTTTTCATCAACGGTTCTCTACCAATACTTTGCCGCGTTGGCCGTTGGCCCAACCATTCCGCCTGCTGGCACATAATGGTGAAATCAACACGATCGCGGGGAACAGAAACTGGGCAAATGCACGCGGGCACTTATTTAAAACTGAGCGACTACCAGAGATTGACAAAGTCCTCCCATTAGTGAATTCAAACGGTTCAGACTCCTCAAGCCTCGATAATATGCTTGAGGTTATGGTCGCTGGTGGCATGGATTTGTTCCGAGCGATTCGGATGCTTGTTCCACCTGCATGGCAGAATGTGGATGATATGGATGCTGATCTTCGAGCATTTTATGAATACAACTCGATGCATATGGAGCCTTGGGACGGGCCGGCCGGTATTGTTTTGACCGATGGCCGCTACGCTTGTTGTTTACTCGATCGCAATGGGTTGCGTCCAGCTCGATGGGTCAAGACAAAAAATGGATACCTCACACTCGCGTCGGAGATCGGGACTTGGAATTACTACCCTGAGGATGTTGTTGCGAAAGGTCGAGTTGGGCCCGGTGAGATCTTAGCTGTGGATACCAAAACGGGCGAAATACTAACAGCAGACGATATTGATCATCAGTTAAAGGTGCGTCAGCCCTACAAGCAGTGGCTTCGCGAACAGACCATTCGCTTTGAGGCAGAGATGAAGGATCCTTTCTCTGACTTGAAGAAGTTGACAGAGCATGGGCTTGACCCTTATCTCAAATTATTCAATTTGACGAGAGAAGAGCGTCATCAGGTAATCAAGCCACTTGCTGAAACTGGTCAGGAGGCGGTGGGCTCAATGGGTGACGATACCCCGATGGCAGTGTTATCGACTGAACAACGTCACATTGCTGACTACTTCCGTCAGCAGTTTGCTCAGGTGACAAATCCACCGATCGATCCCCTTCGTGAATCCATCGTGATGAGCCTTGAGACTTGTCTTGGGATGGAGCTAAATCCGTTTGAGGAGACTGCGGACCATGCCGAGCGAGTCATATTACACTCACCGATCCTATCTGCTCCGAAAATTGATCGACTAAAAGCATTCGAGCATCCGAAGTATAGTCGTATCCAAATCGACCTAGCATTTGATCCGTCTATGGGTTTGAAAGTGGCAATTGAATCGGTTTGCCAGCAAGCAGTTGATGCTGTTCGCGCGGGAAAGACGCTGGTGATTCTTTCAGATCGTCATGTGCGGGAAGACCAGTGGGTAGTTTCGGCTACGATGGCTACCGGCGCGATCCATCATCGCCTAATTGAGTGCGGGTTACGGTGTTCGGCCAACATTATTGTGGACACCGCTGAGGCTAGAGATTCACATCATTTCGCTGTACTTTTTGGGTTTGGCGCGACGGCGGTCTACCCATATCTTGCCTACCGCGTTATTAACAGTTTGGTGGATTCAGACGAACTCGTTGGCGATCCGTTGGCCCTTCACCAAAACTATCGTAAGGGTATAAATAAAGGGCTCCTCAAGATCCTCTCAAAGATGGGCATCTCGACGGTAGCTAGCTATCGGGGTGCACAGCTTTTTGAGGCGGTGGGACTGTCAAACGAAATTGTCGATCTCTGCTTCCGGGGCGTCCAAAGCCGAATCGCAGGTGCCGATTTCTCGGATTTTGAAAATGATCAGAAAATCCGTCAATCATTGGCATGGTCGACGCGGAAGCCTGTGCCGCAGGGCGGGTTTCTGAAGTATATGCACGGCGGTGAATATCATGCGTATAACCCGGATGTCATACAAACACTACAGCAAGCGGTTCAAACAGGGTCGTATTCCATTTACAAAAAGTACGCAAAACTTGTTAACGAGCGCCCAGTTGCTACCCTTCGCGATTTGTTGAAACTGGAGGACGCGGCGGGCCAGGTGATTTCTGTTGATGAGGTTGAGCCTGTCGAGTCGATTTTGAAGCGATTCGACTCTGCAGGTATGTCGCTCGGGGCGCTGAGTCCTGAAGCTCACGAAGCGCTTGCGCAAGCCATGAATGAGCTAGGGGCTCGATCGAATTCCGGAGAGGGTGGTGAGGATCCTGCTCGGTATGGGACAAGCCGAACATCTAAGATCAAGCAGATCGCGTCTGGCCGTTTTGGAGTCACTCCGCATTACCTCGTGAACGCAGAAGTTTTGCAAATTAAAGTTGCACAGGGTGCGAAGCCTGGTGAGGGTGGTCAACTACCTGGCGGCAAGGTCAATTCGCTGATCGCACGACTTCGCCACTCTGTCGCTGGTGTTACATTGATCTCGCCGCCGCCCCATCATGACATTTACTCAATAGAGGACNTGGCTCAGCTGATCTTTGACCTTAAACAAGTCAATCCAAAGGCATTGGTCTCGGTGAAGCTCGTGAGTGAGCCCGGCGTCGGGACGATAGCGGCGGGCGTAGCGAAGGCTTACGCAGATTTGATAACTATTTCTGGGTACGACGGTGGTACCGCTGCAAGCCCGTTAACCTCTATAAAATATGCTGGATCACCATGGGAGCTGGGCTTGTCTGAGGCACACCAGGCGCTTCGAGCGAACGACTTACGTGACAAGGTGAGACTGCAAACCGATGGTGGATTAAAGACGGGGTTGGATGTTGTAAAAGCTGCAATCCTGGGCGCAGAGAGTTTCGGGTTCGGGACGGCTCCAATGGTCGCGATGGGATGTAAGTACCTTAGAATATGTCATTTGAATAACTGTGCGACTGGTGTTGCAACACAAAATGAACTTTTGCGCGAGCAGCATTTCCGAGGCACGATCGAGATGATCAAGCATTTCTTCACGTTTGTGGGAGAGGAGACGCGTGAGGTGATGGCCAAACTCGGAGTCAGAACAATAGCGGAGTTAGTTGGGCGTACTGATCTGCTGACACAAACTGGAGGTCGCTCACAACGCCAGGCAAAACTCGATTTCTCGCCAATTCTTTACCAAGGCCCAGAGCATTTGGGAAAGCCGCAACTTTGTGCTTTTGAGAAAAACCCTCCCTATGACAAAGCGCAATTGAATCAGTCCATTGTTGAGGTGACCCATGACGCGGTCACTTCTGGTGACGGCGATGAATTTAATTTTACGATTACGAATCAGGACCGCTCGGTTGGTGCGACTCTATCTGGTGAAATTTCGCTGGTGTATGGTCGTGAGGGTATGACTAACCCGATTCGTCTCAATTTTACTGGCACCGCTGGCCAAAGTTTTGGTGTTTTCAATGCCCCTGGGCTTGAGATGAATTTGCGTGGTGATGCGAATGATTACGTTGGTAAGGGGATGGCAGGTGGTCGTCTCGTAATTGCCCCACCAGAGAGATCACAGTTTGCCACTCACGAGACATCAATTATTGGGAATACTTGCCTTTATGGTGCGACGGGCGGAGTACTATATGCTGCAGGTCGTGCAGGCGAGCGGTTTGCGGTCCGTAATTCTGGTGCAACCGCAATTGTGGAGGGCGCTGGCGATCATTGTTGTGAGTACATGACGGGCGGTCTTGTGATTGTCCTTGGGAGGACCGGACGCAATTTTGGTGCGGGTATGACGGGTGGATTTGCTTATGTATTGGATGAATCCAGAACATTTGTAGATCGGTATAATCATGAGTTAGTCGAGATCGCTCGGATCAGCACAGAACATTTGGAGCAATATCGAGCTCATTTACGCTCGCAAATGAGTGACTATGTTAAAGCGACAGGCAGCCAATGGGGTCAAATGATACTGAGTGACTTTGAGACATATATAAGTCATTTTTGGCTAGTGAAGCCTAAAGCGGCAAGTCTGAATGATTTACTTGTCTCGTCAAGATCAGGCGCGCAGTAGAGGATTTGTTACGATGGCCACGAAGAAAAACAATGATTTTCAGTTCGTAGACGTTGGAAGGGTCGATCCAGCGAAGAAAGACCTAGACCAGCGCAGGGGACAGTTTGCGGAGATATATCACCCATTTGCGTCAAAAGATGCCGGATCCCAGGCACATCGTTGCTTGGAGTGCGGAAATCCTTATTGTTCTTGGAAATGCCCGGTCCATAATCATATTCCGAATTGGTTGGAATTGATTAGCCAAGGAAACATCATGGCTGCTGTCGAACTCTGTCATAAGACAAATTCATTGCCAGAAGTGTGTGGCCGAGTTTGTCCACAGGATCGATTGTGTGAGGGTGCTTGTACGTTGAACGATGGGTTTGGAGCGGTCACCATTGGATCGGTCGAAAAGTATATTACTGATACGGCATTTGCACTTGGGTGGCGTCCTGATATGTCAGAGGTTGAGTGGTCCGACAAGCGGGTGGCGATTATTGGAGCAGGACCTGCCGGGCTCGCGTGCGCTGATATTCTGGCTCGCGGTGGAGTTAAACCGGTTGTGTTCGATCGTCATCCTGAAATTGGTGGTCTTCTCACCTTCGGAATTCCTGAATTTAAACTCGAAAAGACAGTTATGACCCGTCGTCGTGAGATCTTTGAAAGCATGGGTATTGAATTTCGTTTGCACACAGAGGTTGGTAAGGATGTCGCTGTAGGTGAGTTAATGGAGACATTTGATGCTATGTTTTTGGGGATGGGCACTTATACAAACATGGCAGGTGGGTTCCCGGGTGAAGACCTATCAGGGGTCTTTAAAGCGCTGCCATTTCTGATTTCAAATGTAAACCGTTGCCTTGGGTTCGAGGAACATCCAAGTGATTTTATTAGCATGCAAGGCAAACACGTGATCGTTTTGGGGGGCGGAGATACAGCAATGGATTGCAATCGCACATCAATTCGTCAAGGGGCTAGATCCGTAACCTGCGTGTATCGTCGTGATGAGGCTAATATGCCTGGATCGCGACGTGAAGTAGCCAATGCCCGTGAAGAGGGAGTTAAGTTTCTTTTCAATAGACAGCCTATCGAGGTGGTCGGCGACGCAAAGGGTGTCACTGGGGTTAAATTTGTCACGACTCAGCTTGGTGAGCCTGATATCAATGGTCGCCGTAGGCCAGAAGTTGTTCCTGGTTCAGACGAAGTAATCACTGCTGATTGTGTTGTGATTGCATTCGGATTCCGTCCCAGTCCTGCAGAATGGTTTAATGATTTGAATATTGGTACCGAGTGCTCAGGCTTGGTTTTAGCGGCTGAAGAACAAAATCTGCCTTACCAAACAACAAATCATAAAGTATTCGCTGGAGGTGATATGGTCCGTGGTTCGGATCTCGTTGTCACGGCGATTGCCGAGGGTCGAGGTGCGGCACAATCGATGCTTGATTATTTGGATATTCGATAAAGATATTGGATAGCTAACAAAATCTTGACTAAACCTTGAGGTCTTTGAGACCAATAACAAGAGGACAACGATAATGCGTGACGAAACCCTGGCAATCCATGCAGGCTATCAGACTGACCCAACCACAAAGGCGGTCGTTCCACCGATTTGCCAGAATGTTGCCTTTGAGTTTGATGATGCGGCTCATGGTGCGGCACTGTTCAACCTCGAGGTTCCGGGAAACATCTACACACGGATTATGAATCCAACTTGTGACGTACTTGAACAGCGTGTCGCTGCGTTAGAGGGCGGTATTGCTGCGCTTGCCGTATCCTCAGGAATGGCCGCGATCACTTATGCTCTTCAGACTCTAGCGAGTCAGGGCCACAATATTGTGACGACTCCACAGCTATACGGTGGCACTTATACATTGTTTGCACATATGTTGCCGAGCCAAGGTATTGAGGTACGTTTTGCAGAAACCGATCAATCTGAAGATCTGGAAAAGTTGGTTGACGAAAACACACGTGCTATCTATTGCGAAACGATTGGTAACCCGGCCGGTAATATCGTTGATGTGCATGCTATGGCATCCATGGCGTCACGTAATGGCTTGCCATTAGTTGTAGATAATACTGTGGCGACTCCGGTGCTGTGTAAACCAATCGAATTGGGTGCCAATATCGTTGTACACGCGCTTACTAAGTTCATGGGCGGTCATGGAAATTCACTGGGTGGCATTATCGTTGATGGTGGAAATTTTGATTGGACCGCGCAGGCGAAAAAATATCCGGGTATGACGGCCCCGGAGCCAGCCTACCACGATGTCGTTTACTCAGACGCGTTTGGTCCGGCGGCCTTTATTGCGCGTGCTAGAACTGTTCCACTTCGAAATACGGGCGCGGCACTGGCTCCGATGAACGCGTTTCTGTTACTTCAAGGTATTGAAACCCTAAGCCTGCGAATGGAGCGTCATTGCGATAATGCAAACAAGGTTGCTGAGTTCTTAAAATCGCACCGGAAAGTAGAGTGGGTAAGTTACGCTGGTCTTCCAGACCATCCGCATCACGGGCTGGCCAAATCACAACTCCGCGGGACACCCTCTTCATTAGTAACGTTTGGGATCAAAGGAGGTTTCGATGCGGGGGTTAAATTCCACGATTCACTTGGTTTATTTAAACGACTGGTTAACATCGGTGATGCAAGATCACTGGTATGCCACCCCGCATCAACTACTCATCGCCAACTGTCTGATACGGAACAACTATCGGTCGGAGTAAAGCCTGAAATGATTCGTTTGTGTCTCGGGATTGAGCACATCGATGACATTCTTGCCGATCTCGATCAGGCCCTTTCTTCGGTATGACACTAGAGCTTAAAAATGATCGTTTTTTAAAAGCGTTGCTCCGTCAGCCTGTTGATCAAACTCCCGTTTGGATGATGCGTCAGGCGGGGCGCTATCTCCCAGAGTATCGTGCAACACGTAAAGTTGCCGGGGATTTCTTGAGTCTCTGTCAAAATGCAGAACTTGCCTGCGAAGTGACGGTTCAACCGCTAGACCGCTACGCACTCGACGCAGCCATTCTCTTCTCAGATATTTTGACGATACCGGATGCCATGGATTGTGGCTTGTATTTCGAAGCAGGTGAGGGTCCTCGTTTCAAGCGGCCCGTCAGAACAAGAGCAGATATTGATGCGCTGCCGCTTCCATCCATGGCGGATGCATTGGATTACGTTATGGAAGCAGTCAAAACCATCCGGCGAGAGTTGAATGGACGCGTACCGTTGATCGGTTTTTCGGGTAGTCCATGGACCTTGGCGACCTATATGATCGAAGGTAGTGGCTCGAAAGAATATCGTTATGCAAAGGGACTGATGTACTCCGATCCCGGAGCGCTTCACACTTTATTGGATAAGTTATCAACTGCTGTGGCTGATTATCTTAATGCCCAAATCGCTGCAGGTGCGCAGGCAGTGCAGATTTTTGATACTTGGGGCGGGGTATTAACGGAGCCCGCATATCGAGAGTTTTCGCTCTCATATATGGAAAAAATCGTGAGAGGACTGACTCGGGAATCAGAGGGTCGTCAAGTACCAGTGATTTTGTTTACCAAGGGTGGTGGTGCATGGCTGGAGCAAATGGCTGCGACAGGCTGCGATGCTTTAGGGCTTGATTGGACTGTTGATCTTGGGTTATGCAGAGCGCGCGTTGGTGCTCAGGTTGCTTTGCAGGGTAACCTAGACCCGTCAGTGTTGTTTGGATCTGATGATTTGGTGAGATCAGAGGTCGAGCGATTGGTAAGGAGTTTTGGACCACATCCGGGTCATATTTTCAATTTGGGCCACGGTATCAATCAGCACGTTGATCCTCGGCGTCCTGCCACCATGATTGATGCTGTGCAGCGAATTAGCCGCGAGATCCACTCCGGCTCACATTGAGGTCAACATCATGCGCGTCTTGAATGTAGCGTTAGGTCTTGTCATGGCAGGGAATGCCATGGCCGAGCCACAAAGATTATCAGATATCTATCAATTAGCTGTTGCAAACGACCCATCATTACTCGCTCAAATTGCGGTACGTGATGCGTCAGAAGCCTTGGGAAATCAAATCCGGGGTACACAAGGTTTGAGTGCTAGTGCAAGCGCATCAGTAAAGGGAACACAAAATTTCAAAAGTGACGATGATTACGGAACGGGCACACTGTCATTAACGGTCAGCGTCCCGCTTTACGATCAGGGATTGGTTGCGTCGATCGATAGTCAAGATGCTGCAGTCCGGCAGGCGGATGCAACCCTCGCCGCCTACCGACAGTCGCACATTGTGTCGGTTACCAACGCTTACTTCGCGGTGCTCTCGGCCGAACAGGATCTGCTGGCATCTAAGGCTGAAGTTGAGGCATTTGATCGTCAGTTAGAACAGGCCTCTGAACGTTTAATAGTCGGTATTGGGACACGAGTGGATGTGGATCAGGCACGGGCACGACTTGATTTATCGCAGGTTGGGCTTATAAGTGCGGAGGTTGCTTTAGATACTTCTCGATCAAACCTCGAGAAATTGGTCGACGTACCAATTCTCGATCTCTCAGATCTGGGGGATGGTTTTACAGCAGATGTACACAGATCACTGGATGGTAATTGGGAGATTTTGGTAGATAGCCATCCTGATGTTATTGCTAAGCAGGAGACTTATCAGAGTGCACTGGCTGATCTTGACGAAGCACGCGCTGAGACAATCCCAATACTCGCGTTATCCTCAACCTTTTCAATGTCGGATACCTCGGGCAGCAACACTGCGGCAACGAATACAAGTGCCCACAGTAACGCACTTAGTTTGACATTATCCGCACCGATCTACACTAATGGTGTTGCTTCTGCAAAAGTTGATGTGGCAGAGGCCGGTGTCGTTAAAGCAGAAGCTGATTTGCTAAGATTACGTCGTAAAGTATTGGCAAGTATGCAGGAAGCGTATCGTAAACTAGAAGCTAGTGTTCGAATTGTGGAAGCGCGACAGCTAGCGATCGTTTCTGCAGCAAGTCGTGTAGAGGCCACTGAAGCGGCATATTTAGTAGGTTCAGGTAATATTGTTGAACTGCTTAATTCGAAGAAAGATTTGTTCGCTGCTGAACGGGATTTCGCAAAGGCACGCCATACCCATGTGGTTCGGCAGTTGCAGTTTGATCAGGCGGTTGGTGACTTATCTGAGTCCACAATCGCTCGGATTGATCAAACTCTTATTCAATGAAAATCACGTGAGCTTGGAGTGAGTTCGCCAAGCCATTGGCTAACATCTTTCAGGGTGTCGGCGATAATGTGTATTACTCCATGTGATTCTTGCATTTTCCCGCGTACTTTGAGCAGGCGGCTTGCCAGTATTTGATGACGAAATGTTTCGACCAGTGATGGCCAGATCACACAGTTGATTTGACCATCTTCGTCTTCAAGGGTGATGAATACTGTGCCAGACGCCGACCCGGGCCGCTGACGTGTTGCGACAATTCCAGCGACCCAGATACGAAGATCTTGGTGCCTCGGTAGTCGCTTGAGTTCTGACGACCGTCGACACGTGCAGAACTCTGATTTCTGTCGAAGAAGATTCATCGGATGTGCTTCGAGTGATAAACCTGTGGTTTGATAATCTGCCACCAAGGTTTCTCCAAGTGCTGGAACTCTGGGCTTGAAATCGTACTCTGACGGTGTGACCTGCTGAAACAGTGGAAGTTGTGATTCTTGATTACCGAGTTGCCAAAAACTATCAAAACGATTGTCTGTGAGTGCTCGAAATGCGTGAGCGCTCGCTAAAGTTTCAAGATCTGGCGTTGAGAGCCCTGTTCGAATCCGAAAATCGTTTAGGTTCTGAAATGGACGATTTCGAGTTTGGATTAGTCTTCTAGCTGCCTCAAATTTGAAACCTTTGATGAGGTGAAGTCCCAGTCGAATACATGGAAATCCTTTTGCATCTTCGAGGGTTGAGAGCCATTCCGAAGTATTTACATCAATCGGACGAATTTCGATACTGTGGCGGTGCGCGTCCTGCAGTAGTTGCGATGGTGTATAGAAACCCATCGGCTGGGCGTTTAAAAGACCGCAATAGAACGCAGCAGGGATGTGGCACTTGATCCAAGCTGAGAAATATACCAGTAGAGCGAAGCTTGCTGCATGTGATTCTGGGAAGCCATATTTTCCGAACCCCTCGATCTGATGACAAAGGCGCTCTGCAAATTCGAGCGAATATCCTTGAGAACGCATGCCGGTAACGATTTTCTCGTGAAAGTGTGATAGACCACGCCCTGTTTTCCAGGTTGCCATCGCTCGTCTCAATGCATCTGCTTCACCTGCAGAGAAGCCTGCAGCTATCATTACTAATTGAATGACCTGCTCTTGAAAAATAGGCACACCGAGAGTTCGATCCAGTACCTGACAAATTTCTTTTGGCTGCTCTTCCGTTAGTTCAGTACCATCCCGGCGTCTGAGATATGGATGCACCATATCTCCTTGAATCGGACCTGGCCGGACGATAGCAACTTCGACAACAAGGTCGTAATAAGTGCGTGGCTTCAATCTTGGGAGCATTGCAAGTTGTGCCCTAGATTCAACCTGAAAGACTCCAATTGCATCGCCTTCACAAAGCATTTCATAAACCTCACTATCTTCAGGCGGAATGTCAGCGATTGAGAGTGGCGGATCATGATATATTCCTTGTGATGGTCGATAAGACTGTTGGTAGCGCTGTGCGAGCTCGAGGCTGCCTCGGATCGCGGTCAACATTCCTAGAGCGAGAATATCAACTTTTAAAAGACCAAGAGCGTTAATATCATCCTTATCCCACTGCAGGCACGTTCGATCTTGCATAGCTGTATTTTCAACAGGGCACAATTCAGACAGAGGGCCTCTAGAAATAACAAAGCCACCGACATGTTGGGTTAAATGTCTTGGGAATCCTAATATTTCTGTAACCAATTCGCTCAATAACTGAATCTGAGGACCCTGTGGGTCAATCCCAAGGTCGGTAAACTGATCAAGCATGGCCTCCTTTTTATCCCACCATGCAAGACTTCCAGCGAGTGCTTCAATTAAATCCAGTGGTAGATTGAGTGCTTTGCCCACGTCTCGGATTGCTGAGCGTTTTTTGTATGTAATGACTGCTGCAGCTAGAGCAGCGCGTTCTTTTGAGTATTTTTTATAAATATATTGAATGACTTCGTCACGTCGGTGGTGCTCAAAATCAACATCGATGTCTGGTGGTTCATTGCGTTCTTTTGATACAAAGCGTTCAAATAAGACAGACACCCGACTAGGGTCAACTTCGGTAATAAATAAGCAGTAACAGATCACTGAATTTGCAGCAGATCCTCGTCCTTGACATAAAATTCCTTGAGATCGTGCATAGGCCACAATATCGTATACAGTTAGAAAATAGCAGGCATAATCCATTTCCTGAATCAGCGACAGCTCTTTCTCTATGAGCTGTGTAATTCCAGTTGGTACGCCTTGTGGCCAGCGCTTTCGTGAACCCTCTGCTACAAGACTCTCTAAAAATTTATGCTCATTTGGATATTGTGGTGGACAAATTTCTTGAGGATATTCATAGCGCAAGTCATCCAGTGAAAAATTGAAATAATCGAGGATCTTTAGTGATTCGTGTATCCAGGATTTTGGATAGCGCTGCAAGAGGTTTTGATAGTCCATGAGTGTACGCTCGCTGGATCGTTCTAATTGGTCTGCGACGTCAACAATTGATGCTCTAAGTCGAATTGCTGTAATCGTATGCTGAAGTTTCAGGCGTTGCCTGATATGCATCAGCGGTCGTTGTGTGGCGACCACTGGAAGGTTCCATTCAAATGCAGTTAGATCAATGCGCGCTGCCAAATCGGCTTGTTGTCCGGATTCTGGTAGATGTGCCCCAATCCACAGACGGCCTCTGAAAGTATAAGACAGACTTTCAAGTTGCGTTGTCCAGTTCAGTGTCTGGGGATTTGGATGCCATAGGCAGAGGAGATGTTCAGTCTGTCCTATAAAATCTCGTCGTGTGAGCTGATATCTTCCTTTTACAGATCGTCTTCGTGCCAGCGAGATCAGTTGCCCGAGTTCACCCCAAGCGAGTCGATTTGGGGCTAGTAGTGTTACTTCAATATGATCATCTAATTGAAATCGCGATCCGTGGACGAGTGGAATGTTTAGTGAGTTTGCAGCAAGATGCGCACGAACGGCTCCGGATACTGATGCTTCGTCAGTGAGACCGATACCAGTGTAACCAAGCGCATGGGCACGCGTCACATATTCTTCTGGATGCGACGCGCCTGTCAGGAAAGTGAAGTTAGATGTACAACAAAGCTCTGCAAACATACTGTAATTATATACAGTATTTATTAGTGCCTCATAGTAAGATTTTTTGTAATTATTTTTCTAAGTCCGCGATTCGAGTCTCAAGTTCTGCGAGTTTTGCCTCGGCTTTTGAGAGCTTTTCTGTTTGTTTTTCATAGTCCTCTTGGGTGACAACGTTTAAATCCTTGAGCCCTTGCGTGATCAAATCTTCAACTTGTTGTTTAAACTGCGCTTGCATTTTGCGAGCAGGCTCAGGTAGTGCATCAGAAATTTTTGCGGCGATGTCATTAAACGCGTCTCGATTTAGCATGGTCTTGCTCCTTTTTTGATGTGCTAATGATGCGTCTGATTAGAAAAAATTTCATCTCAAACAGTTCGCACTATTTTAGTGCTGCGAAAATCGTTACAGTGCGCAGTGTGCACAATTTGGGTGCTTTTTAGAGGGTAAAAACCCGCTAGAACCCGCAATCTCCTGCGAAGTGATTGATTGGCACGGTGTCTGCAACAATCTCATTTAAGAGTTTTCCCTCTCGTTAGTAAGGAGCAATACATGAAACTGGTAACGGCGGTTGTGAAACCGTTCAAGTTAGATGATGTCAGAGAAGCACTGTCAGATATTGGCATGCAGGGCATTACTGTAACTGAAGTGAAAGGCTTCGGTCGTCAAAAGGGGCACACAGAATTGTACCGTGGAGCGGAATACGTCGTTGATTTCCTGCCCAAAGTTAAAATTGAAGTGGCTACCACGGATGACCAAGTTGATCAGGTGATTGAGGCCATCTCTAAGGCGGCAAATACAGGCAAGATCGGCGACGGCAAGATTTTTGTGGTGAACCTCGAGCAGGCGATCCGAATCCGTACCGGTGAATCAGGAAACGAAGCGCTGTAAGCGCAACAAAACAACTCGATCAAAGACACACTTCGCAGGAGAGTCATTGTGAACGATTTAGCTACTGTGAGCGGCGATCTGGCCCAGTTGGCCTACGCCCTCGATACATTTTATTTTCTTTTATCCGGCGCACTAGTGATGTGGATGGCGGCAGGTTTCGCCATGCTCGAAGCTGGCCTTGT
>PBZS01000025.1 GCA_002730235.1 Gammaproteobacteria bacterium
ACAGTGCTGCCTGAGGCATTATTAGAGATGACCGCTAAACGGCTTGGCTTCACGACAGTACTTAATAGAAAAAACGACCTTGTTGGCGTATTTTCCGATGGTGACTTACGGCGTGCGATTGAGGCTGGATGCGACCTCCGAGAACAAAGAATCGGTGACATCATGACCAAAGGTGGCGAGACCATTGATCAGGGCGCTCTCGCAGCGATGGCAGCTCGCATCATGCAAGAAAAACGGATCAATGCTCTGGTAGTCTTATGTCAAGGGCGACCCGTGGGTGTTTTGAATATGCACGATTTATTACTGGCAGGTATTTTGTGAGTGCGCAGACAGTTCGATTAATGGCATTCGATGTTGATGGCATATTTACAAATGGCGCTTTGTATTATGGCGCAGAGGGTGATGCACTTAAAGTATTCAATATTCTTGATGGAGTAGGTTTAAAACTTTTACAGAAAGCTGGGATACAAACCGCCATTATCACAGGTAGAGCGTCCCCGATGGTAGAGCAGCGCTTCACCGAACTTGACGTGGATTTTGTAATGCAAGGCCGCGAAGATAAGGGACAGGCTTTACTGGAATTAGCAACAAAGCTGGATTACGAGCAAAAAGATTTAGGCTACATGGGAGACGATTTCCCTGACCTTACAACGCTCAACGTAGCAGGCTTTTTTGCCAGCGTGCCTAACGCGCCGCATCTAGTTCAGGAAGAGGCCGCTTTTGTAACAAGGTCGTTGGGTGGTCATGGTGCCGTCCGCGAACTATGTGAATTTTTGCTCAAAGCACAAGGATTTGATGCTTTGAAACTTTATCAAATGGAATCCGTGTGAGCGGATGGGGACGTCTTTTCTTGACTGCCTTGGGTAGCGTAGCTCTTTTTATTGGGTTGACTGAACCGACAAAAAAAACGAGCGTTGACCCCACATTCAAAGAAATTACGGACAAACGGCCAGATGCGTTTATGCAAGGCATCCATCAACGTAAGTTTGACGGAAATGGTCGACTCGAGACAACTCTCACCGCAACCAGCCTTCTAGATTTTGGAGATCGAGCTAACGCTGAACTTATCAATCCCAAACTCCGGCTCGAAAGACAGCCAGCGACTTGGTTTATTGAGGGTGAACACGGCGAGCTCACTCCGGATCGTAATGAAGTGTCCCTCTCCCAAAACGTCATCGCGGATCGTCTCGAAAAAGGAAAAAATTCTTGGCACCTGACCGGAGAAACCCTGAAGTGGGATCGAAGGACAGATCTTGTAACTTCAACGAGCCGAACAACGCTCATTCAAGGTTCCATCGACAGTGTTGGTAATAAACTTTTGATTAACCTAAATACTAACGAATATACACTCGGGGACAATGTGAGGACACAATGGCGACGCGCTACTTCATCGGATTAATGTTACTGATCACACCAGTAGTCTTCGCGTTACCTGAAGACCGCGATGAATCGATTGAGATAATGGCTGATAAAGCGGTAATCAATGAAAAACAAAATCAAGCCAAATATTCTGGAGCAGTGGTTGTCACGCAGGGGACATTGAAAATTGAAGGTGACATTGTGAATTTGAAAACCAACGAGAACGGCGAGATAGAAACAATCGTGGCCAAAGGTAAACCTGCTCGCTTTGAGAACATTAGGAGACAGATAGACAAAAAGCCAGTAAAAGCAAAAGCTGAAAAGATTTACTACACTTACGAGAGTGACCGGGTGGTACTTACTGGGGATGCGGTCATAACCTCTGAAGAGTCTGCTTTTTCAGGATCCGAAATCATTTATGATTTAGATTCCGGAAAAGTGATCGCGTCTGGCAATAAATCTCAACGCGTCAACATGACAATGCAGCCAAAGAATAAATGAAAAAACTTACCGCCCAACATCTTAAAAAATCCTATAGAGGACGAGAAGTTGTTTCCGATCTTTCACTGATAGTTAGTGCTGGCGAGATTGTCGGTCTTCTTGGGCCAAACGGTGCGGGAAAGACCACGAGTTTTTATATGATTGTGGGCCTCATAAAACAAGATGCAGGAAAGATTTCGATTGGTAATCAAGATATCACCAAAACTCCAATGGATGGCAGGGCAAAAGCTGGTTTGGGGTATTTGCCTCAGGAGGCTTCAGTATTTAGAAGACTGAGCGTCTCTGATAACTTAATGGCAATTCTTGAACTGAGATCCGATTTGTCAAAAAATGCTCGAAAACGCGAGCGCGAACGCCTTTTGGATGAATTTCATCTTGGGCACCTATCCTCAACTAAAGGTATGGCATTATCTGGTGGTGAGAGAAGGCGCGTTGAGATTGCCCGCGCACTATGCTCTAACCCAAAATTCATGCTACTCGACGAACCCTTCGCTGGTGTCGATCCAATATCAGTCACAGATATTCAGAATATTGTTCGTCATTTGGCAGCGCGGGGTATTGGTGTGCTAATTACAGATCATAATGTTCGAGAAACCCTAGGTATCTGCGATCGCGGTTATATTGTAAATGTGGGAAGAGTCATTGCAGAGGGTCCCCCAGCCGCCCTTCTCGCAAATACAAATGTTCGCCAAGTTTATCTTGGCAAACAGTTTAAAATGACATTTCCCGAATGAAGCAAGCACTTCAATTAAAAGTCGGACAAAGTCTGACTATGACCCCTCAACTACAGCAAGCGATCAAACTTCTGCAGATGTCATCACTCGACCTGCAGCAGGAAATCACCCGAGCACTCGAAGAAAATCCACTCCTCGAGAGAGAAGAAGAAATCGAACAAGCTTCGGAACCCAGTGAAAACTCGATAACAGAACAAGAAACGCCGGTTGATTCAATTGAAATTGCCATCGAGACCGATTGGTCAGATACCAACCATTTCGATCTCAATCGTCCAATGACACGAGTAGCTTCAGACGATGAGTATGATAGTTACGAAAATCGTGCCTCCGAAAACCTTACCCTTGCTGATCATCTGCTATGGCAACTCAATCTAATGCCGTTGACAGAACGCGATATGCTGATTGCTCGAGTATTGGTTGATTCGATTAATAGCGATGGATTTTTAGATGCTAATCTTGAGGAAATCACTACGGCCCTCGCTCAAGAACTCGAGGATTTAGAATTTGACGAGGTCGAATGTGTTTTACACCAAATCCAACGCTTAGATCCTGTGGGAATTGGTGCCCGAGGGATTGCAGAATCATTGACGGTTCAATTGGCTGCACTCGGCCTAACCGGTGGAGATGTCTCACTGCCACTAGCGCTTGTTCAAAATCATTTAGAGCTCCTGACCAAAAAAGACCGTGCTGGGCTTAAACGTGCACTTAATTGTACCGACGAAAAACTTGACATAGCTCTCGAACTCATTCGCTCTCTAGACCCAAAACCAGGTAGCAATATTGGCAGTAATAATCCCGAATATGTAACTCCGGATCTCATTGTTCGCCGAAGTACCGAGGGCTGGATAGTCGAACTAAATCCTGACGCATTACCGCGAGTAGCTATAAATCAGACCTACCAGAATTTCATTAAATCTGGTGATAAGAGCGAAACCAATGATTATTTGAAGGGTCAACTACAAGAGGCTCGCTGGTTCGTGAAAAGTCTCAAGTCCAGAGCAGAAACCTTATTGAAAGTAGGTACTTGTATCGTTGAAGAACAAATCGAATTTTTCGAAAAAGGACCAGTTGCAATGAAACCAATGGTCTTAGCAGACATAGCTAACCGAGTAGAGATGCATGAATCTACGATCTCACGGGTAACCACACAGAAATATATGCATACACCTCGTGGTACCCTCGAACTCAAATACTTCTTTTCGAGTCACGTTGGCACCGATGGCGGTGGTGAAGCTTCGTCAACTGCGATAAAAGAGCACATTAAAGAATTAATCAGCGATGAAAATCCAAAAAAACCATTATCCGATAACAAGCTCAGTAAAATGCTTTCGGGACGCGGGTTCAAAGTCGCCAGACGCACCATCGCGAAATATCGTGAAATGCTTGGTATTAGCGGATCAAGCGAGCGTAAGCAGTTATTCTAGTTTTTCCGCATGCTCGAAACGAAGCATAGTGAAAACGCGGTAAAGATTTAATCGGGCCGGAAAAAGAGGAGATAGTTATGCAAATCAGCATCAGTGGGCACCAGCTTGACGTTACAGACGCACTCAAATCCTATGTAACAGAAAAATTAGATCGTATTGAACGCCATGCAGAGCACATCACCAAGGTTGAAATCACACTGACTATCGAAAAACAACGGCGAAAAGCAGAGGGTAATGTGCATGTATCCGGTGCAGACGTACATGCGTCTGCTGAGCATGAAGATATGTATGCTGCGATCGATGCGATGACAGACAAATTAGATCGCCAGCTCGTAAAGCATCGTGAAAAAACCATTAGCCGAATGCAAGGACACTAAAAGCGTCATACAATAGCCGGGGATGTTTCCGGAATATCCTTTTAATCTCAAAAAGAGATACCAAATGCAGCTGTCTAACATCATTACACCAGATCGTGTTGTGTCTAGCCTTGATGGCGCGAGTAAAAAGCGTGTCTTAGAGCTGACCGCAGAATTCATAGCAGAAGAAAGCCAAATAGATTCCGAGGATATTTATCAGGGTCTCATTGAACGAGAACGTTTGGGGTCGACTGGAATTGGTTTTGGAGTGGCGATTCCTCACTGTCGTTTGACCTCATTAGGTGACGATGAAACACGAGGATATCTGATTCAACTTAATCAAGGGATCGACTTTGACTCGATCGATGGTCAGGATGTCGAATTATTGTTCGTACTCTTGGTCCCTGAATCGACGAATCAAGGTCATTTAAATCTCTTAGCCCAACTTGCCGACTGCTTTAGTAATGATCAGTTTAGACATAATTTACAAATGGCGACCGACTCAGGTGAACTCTTCGCTATCGCCTCGCGGGCGTTTAGAACGGCAGAGACCTGATGCATTTTTTGATCGTTTCAGGCAGATCTGGAGCCGGCAAATCATCTGCTCTCGGCGCTCTGGAAGATCTTGACTTTTATTGTATTGATAACCTACCAGTTGCTCTGTTACACGAAACCGTTTCGACTCTTCTTTCTGAAGCCCCAGGACGCAATCTCGCGGTCTCAGTCGACATCCGCACACTCGGTCACCCAACAGATGTTCCATCATTGGTGAAGTCAATCGCAGAACAGGTCAATCGCTTAGATGTGGTGTTCATCGACGCTGTAGACGAAACACTTGCACAGCGTTTCAGCGAAACGCGACGGCTACACCCACTTTCAAGGGGTATTGAGCGCACTCATTTAACTGAAGCAATCCAACGTGAAAGCGAACGTTTAGGGGCAATTCAAAATATTGCTACATGTAAAATCGATAGCTCAGGACTTTCAATACATGCACTACGAAGCCAAATCCGAGCACTGGTTGCAGGCCAAACCGCAACACGGCTCATGCTCAAATTACAGTCATTTGGATTCAAGCATGGCGTACCCACGGACTCTGATACCGTCTTTGATGCACGATCACTTCCAAATCCTCACTGGGAGCCTCTCTTACGTCCACTGACGGGACAAGATGAGCCAATCCAAGATTATCTAAATGAATTCTCCGAAACCAATGATCTTCTTGATGAAATCGAAGCACATATTCGGCGTTGGATACCGCAACATGCGGCGTCTGGGCGACAATACTTCACTCTTTCCATTGGCTGTACCGGTGGACAACATCGCAGTGTTTTTCTAGCCGAAGTACTAAGTCAACGCCTTAATGACCTTGATCTCGATCGGCAGGTAGTGCATCGCGACCTACCATCAAACAGCTAAAAAATGATGCGTCCATGATAATCACACCAGTCACAGTAAAAAACTTACTGGGTCTGCACGCCCGAGCTGCCAATATTCTCGCCCGAGAGGCATCCCGTTTTTCTTCAAGCATTGAGATCGAGGACTTTGCGAGACAAAGAAAGATTGACGCAAAGAGTATTATGCAGCTACTGATGATGGCTGCGGGACAGGGCAGTGAGCTAATGCTTCATGTCTCCGGTGATGATCAAGAAAAAGCGACGGAGACCCTAAAAGCACTGTTTGATGATGGATTCGGGGAACCTTGTAAATGAGGGATCAGGTCACCGAACATATTGTTGAATCCGGTCAAGCGAATATACAACGAATTAGCCTCGCCTTATCGCAGGGTACAATCGCTCGTGCTCGCCGACTCATAAATGAAGACTTTACCGCTCCAGATATTGCGCACGTTTTGTCCTCAGTACCCCCAAAACAAAGAGCCATTCTCTGGAATCTTGTCGAGACTGAGGAGTTAGCTGCTGATGTTCTGGTACACCTTGGCGAAGAAGAACGGTCAGAGATCGTAGCACGCCTCGAGCCCATAGAGCTCAATAACCTAATTGNAAGTTTTGAGATCGACGACAAGGTGGACTTACTTCAAGAGCTGCCGGCATCCGTCATTGAGAAAGTCTTACTCTCGATGGATTCTCAAGATCGCCAGCGTGTCGTAAACGTTTTATCTTACGATGAGGATTCAGCGGGTGGATTGATGAACACGGATGTCGTGACGGTCCGACCTGATATCACTATTGATGTTGCATTGCGCTACATCAGAAGATACCGCGAATTACCACCCATGACTGATAACCTGTGGGTACTAAATCGACGCGATGAGTTTATTGGTCAGGTCTCTCTTTCAAAAATCTTAATTTCTGATCCATCAACAACTATTCGAGAAATAATGGAAACTGAGGTTGAGCCATTGATTGTCTCAACACATGAAGATGAAGTTGCGCAGCGATTCGAGCGGTTAGATCTAGTCAGTGCACCAGTCGTTGACCTTAACGGCAAGTTGCTCGGCCGCATCACTATCGATGACGTAGTGGACGTTATTCGGGCATCCGCAGATCACAGTTTGATGAGCCAAGCCGGTCTTGATGAAGACGAAGATATTTTCGCACCCCTAATCAGAACAATTCGACGCCGCTCAATTTGGCTTGGCGTCAATCTACTTACTGCGTTTCTCGCCTCAGCGGTGATTGGCATATTTGAGGCGACTCTCAAACAAGTCGTCGCCCTCGCAATTCTGATGCCCGTTGTAGCCTCCATGGGAGGAATTGCCGGCACCCAAGCACTCACGATCGCAATCCGAGGGATGGCAATAGGGAGAATCGGACCAGCGAATAGACATGCATTAGTCAGCCGGGAGGCAATGATTGGTGCGACCAATGGAGTGCTATGGTCCTCAATCGTTGGCCTTGCTGCGTTCTTCTGGTTTGGCGATTTCACCTTGGGCTGCGTAATAGCTCTAGCGATAATTATCAATCTAGTCGTTGCAGCTCTGATTGGTTCTCTATTGCCTGGATACCTGAAAGCGCGACAAATAGATCCTGCGTTAGCCGGTGGTGTCATACTAACAACAGTAACCGATGTGGTCGGCTTTTTCTGCTTCCTAGGGACGGCTACTCTCGTTTATGCGTGATTAGCTACCCGCAACCATCATCTTCTCAAACAATATCGAACCTGTGGAGATCGAGCGTCTGAGGTCAATATCAGAGCCCACTGCCTGTAAATCATCGCGTAACATCCGGTCAAGATTAGAGGCGACCGTCACCTCGTGCACCGGATGCGAAATCTCCCCATTTTCGACCCAGAATCCTGATGCCCCTCGAGAATAATCACCATTTACCAAGTTAACCCCTTGTCCCATAAGCTCTGTGACAACCAGGCCTCGTCCCATCTCGGATACGAGCTCTTCAAAGCTCTTTTCACCTGTTAAGACCAGATTGCGCACTCCCCCGGCATTATGCGTGGTTTGAAGCCCTAATCGATTCGCCGAGTAGAGAGAAAGTACGTAACTCGAGAGCAGACCATCTGTGACAAATGCCTGACTCCGTGTTGGTAAACCATCTCCATCATAAGCCGAAGATCCTATGGCACAGGGCAGTAAAGGATTTTCTTCGAGTGTGACCCATTCCGGGAATACCTGCGTCTCCAAGCGATCTAGCAAATAACTAGACTTTCGATATAACGACACACCGCCAATCGCACTAATAAAGCTCGACAACAAGCCTGAAGCGGTCTCCGGAATGAACAAAACTGGAGCCTCAGCCGTCTGACATTTACGTGGATTCAGTCGCGCGATTGTCTTGTGAGCCGCCTCACGACCGACAGCTTCGGGTGACACTAATTGATCAGGGCGACGCGCCTGGGTGTATGCATAAGACCGCTCTCGACTCTCGCCGTCTTCTGCTAGTAACACACAACTTATTCCATGAATACTGGTGGGTTGGCTTACCATCAGCCCTTCGCTAGTTGCATGGATTGAGATCCCTCGGGTTGACGATACGGATCCGCCTTCCGAGTTTGTAATTCGAGGATCTTCATCACGCCCTGCTGCTTCGACTTCAATGGCCAAATCGATCGCTTGTTTTGCACTAATCTCCCACGGATGATCGAGCTGTAAATCGGGCACATTACGAATAATCTGGTCACCTGACGCAAGAACCGCTGACGGGTCCGGAGCGGTGACCTTTGCGATAGCGAGAGCAGCGTCAACAGTACCCTGCAATGCCAAATCTGAAAGATCGGTAGTTGTCGCCGATCCACGTGACTCACCCACAAAGACAGTCACAGACAGAGACTGGTCACGCATCATTTCGAGCTTCTCTGACTGCCCGAGCCGTGCCTGTACCTCAAGGCCCACAGACGCACTCGCAGCAACTTCACAGGCATCTGCTCCAACGCGTTTCGCTTGATCCAAAATACGATGCGCCAATTCTTCGAGGCGGTTTTTTTCTTGTTGTGGGTTAAACTTTACAGACATGAATGATAAACGCTCCCCTTACAATGACGAACCGATCGACAATGACGCCCACGAGGTTCCGTCCAAAAGTGCAAAAAAACGAGAAATGTCGGCGCTTCAAGCACTCGGACAGGAACTGGCGGGGCTCTCGGAAAACCAATTTGAGAAAATCGAATTCCCTGAGGGCAATCTGTGTGATGCCCTTAGGATTTATCGATCTATCCCGGCCAAGAAGCATGAGGCCAGGCGCCGACAAATGCAATTTGTCGGCAAACTGATGCGTGGCATCCAGCCAGAGCCCCTGCAGGCACAGTTGGATGCCATACGATATTTTAGTGAGGCTAACAACCAAACACACCATCAGGCGCAGAAATGGCGCGAACGCTTGTTGGCTGACCCGAAACAAGCCGCCATATTCTTGAATCAGTTTCGTACCGATTCTCAGCGATTGAATCAAGTGATTCGGGCAGCAAAAAAAGCTGAAGAAGTGGGCAAAGATAGAGGTGAAGCCCGGAGACTCTATCGCCTCCTCTTCAGAGCGATCACGCATTAAGCGGTTCCACCAACAGTAAGACAGTCAATTTTTAAGCTAGGCTGTCCGACACCTACTGGTACACTTTGACCGTCCTTACCGCAAACACCAATCCCCGCATCAAGTGCAAAGTCATCACCGATCATGGAAATTGCTGACATCACTTGAGGACCATTACCAATCAAGGTCGCTCCCTTAACAGGCGCTGTAACCTTCCCTTTTTCAATTAGGTAGGCCTCACTTGCTGCAAACACAAATTGCCCTGATGTGATGTCCACTTGCCCTCCACCGAAATTAACAGCGAATATACCGCGCTCGACTGACTCAATCATATCTAATTGATTGGCATCTCCTGGTTCCATAAAGGTATTGGTCATACGCGGCATCGGGAGATGTGCGTAGCTCTCGCGACGACCGTTACCAGTGGCTAATACACCCATTAATCGAGCGTTCAATTTGTCTTGCATATAACCCACTAGAATACCGTCATCAATCAACACATTGCGTTGACTGATATGACCCTCGTCATCGACATTTAATGAACCGCGACGGTCTAGCAGAGTGCCATCATCAACAACTGTCACCCCTTTTGATGCTACTCGCTGCCCAATTTTTCCTGAATAAAAGCTTGAGCCTTTACGATTGAAGTCTCCCTCGAGACCATGACCAACTGCCTCATGCAAGAGCACACCCGGCCAACCGGCGCCTAGCACAACAGGCATCTCACCCGCTGGACAATCAACTGACTCCAAATTGACAATAGCTTGGTCAACCGCTTCAGAAACTAACTGCTCGGCATGTTGTTCAGTAAGTAGCCGCGCCAGATCATAGCGTCCGCCGAGTCCCGCACTACCGCGCTCGCGACGTCCATTCTTTTCAGCTAACACAGACAATGATAAGCGGACTAACGGACGGATATCTGCACCTAAAGTACCATCTGTCGCCGCAATCAGAACCTCTCGATAAGAGATTGAGAGAGTTGCCTGTACCTGTGTGACATGGACACTACGTGCTCGAGCTTTGGCGTCTATCTCATGCAGGAAAGTAATTTTTTCAGAGGCAGCCGTCTCCGGAATTGGATTCTTTGCAATATATAGCTTCGGAGTCGAAACCTGATCGAGATTGATACCACCGCGCGGTGCCCGTCCATCTTGAATTGCCACAGCCACATCTCGCGCTTCCAAAATCCGCGATGCTGTGATCTCAGAGCTGTAAGCAAATCCTTGTTTATCTCCGACGCAAGCGCGTACACCGATCCCAGCGTCACGATGATAACTGGCATCCTTCACCTCGCCGTCTTCAAGTGAGAAGGTTTCAGCCTCAGAACGCTCGAAAAATAAATCCGCAAAATCGACGCCACCAATGGCCAATTCACCGACCAGT
This sequence comes from Gammaproteobacteria bacterium, assembly GCA_002730235.1. Lineage (GTDB taxonomy): Bacteria > Pseudomonadota > Gammaproteobacteria > Pseudomonadales > Litorivicinaceae > HIMB30. The sequence goes on from PBZS01000025.1 coordinate 10,695, forward strand.
GGTTCTAAATCATCAACCGTTAATCCGCCCTGTTTCAGGATCGATTCACCTACGTTCTGTAGAAGTGTTGGCATTCACTTGGTCCTCTGCTTTGCAAATGGGGGTATAAGAGAAACTTGGGGGTCATCAAAGGATCCTTCAATCCTGTAATCGGTTTTACCGACCTTGATAATTTTTGTACCAAGCGCTTTTTCGACGAGATAGATTGCGCCGCCGACTTGGGGGGCGCCAAGCAGTACGGATGCGAGCGGTAAATTATTAGTCAGGGGGATATCGACTTCCAGTCTTTGCTTAAGCTCTTCATTGATCAAATCAGCGCTTCCCGTAAGCCGGAAGCTTGCTGAAGGGCCTCGCATGGCGAATTCTGGATCAAATATTAGTGCACCATTTGCAATCTTCGCCTTCGCATCCACCCCATCAAATGAGACACCGGGCTGAACGATATCCAAAAAGTCCAATCGCAGTCGTCTAGTAATCGTATCGATATTTAAAATACCGAACAGACGAAGTACCTCGGCCGAATTGCCCAAATCAAGAAAGCGTCCTTTCCCAAGCGACAACTCGACTGAGCCTCGGCTCCTTAAAACCGAAAAACCCATTGGCGAGCCTTGCCAACTCAAATTCGACATAAAGCGACCATTTTCGGCCTCAAGAATCGGATCATCCTCATTTATCCTCAAAATATTCCCTAATTGGTCGCCTTGTGCTCGCAATAAAAGAGCGCTCTGCCCTTGACCATCCTGATATGCCCAAGCGAGCTCTCCCTGAAAACGCTGACCCTCCCTATCAAACTCAAGCGTTGTCGCATCAACCCGTGATTCTCCGGACACTAACACCGCAGAAAAATCTTGATAACGGATGTCTCCGCGTAAAAGAGTACTCACTCGAATATTGGCAGCAGGTAACTGTCCGGGATCGTAATCAAGAAGTGGGTCTTCTCCCGGTGGATCCAACAAGCTACCGCCCTCAGGTAATACCAATCGTTCCAGATCAATTGATAATGGAGCGTCACCAACGCGACTAACAAGACCAGCGAGTTCTGTCCCGTTGAAAGATACATTAAACTCTCGTGGTGTTAAATTAATTGCTGTCTCGCTCACAGCCAAGGGAGTATCCCCGAGTAGAAGTTGCTCAGTTCGTAACAACAAGGATAGATTATCTCTATCAGATCCCATCGAAGATAGGGCCGCCCAACCAATAAGGTCTATCCTTGGCGTGATAACCTCCAGAGCAATTGGCGCCGTATCGAGAGTCCCACGAATTTCAGTTGTCCCAAACAATTCCACAGCCAATGAAGTCCCGCTTGGCTTATTCGACAAATTGATATTTATTCGACCAATCTTGTTTGGATCTTTATCCAATGGATACGGTAGTGCAGTGCCAATTCCCGCCCCGTCCGTTTCAAGCGACAAGACAGATGAGTCGTGCCTTACCCCAGCAGTAAAGGACCAGTCACCTGATCCAAATAATTGCTTTTCAGTTAACCTAAGCCGTAAAAGTTTCGAGAAATTGACAGATCTTATGTGCCCCTTCCCAGTTACGTCAGTATTACCATCAACGACTGTGATACGAGCCTCAACCGGGTCCCCAAGCAACCGGCCTGTTAGCACGTCTGTATACAAACCCTTATTTAACCGATATTCAGCATGTCCTTTAACTTGTGTGATCGGCTCACTCAAATCTTTCCAGGTCACCGACAAATCCTGCGTTTCCATCCATACAGAGCCCTCCGGACGTTGCCCGATAGGAATTTCTAGACGGACATCTCCTTTCAGGGTACCTTCTACCGAAATATCTGAACCGAGAGCATCTGGCTTCACGCCAGCCGCATCGAGAATCTGCAGGGCTGTCGAAGCCTCTCCCGATAGGTCACCACGAATATTGATCAGGCTGCTATTTTCAGGGTTTTGCCAAGCCACAACCCGGTTTACACATAGGCCGCCAAATTCTGGTTCCTGGAAATCGATGTGGACACGGCTATTGGCAAAATCAACCACACCGGCACGACCAATAAATGTAGGCCAATCTGCAAGCGGCTTAAATCTGTAGCTCTTCAACGGGAAATGCATGGCTAGTGCACTACGTGTCTGATCCACATTAGCTCCAAGTGGAGCCGAATATGAAATCCGTCCATTTTCAACGGCAACCTGCTCAATCGATCGATTCAAAAACGCCGCAACCTCGCTATCTAACACCGAGGGCAAAAGCCGAGGCAATGCACCGGTGCTAGCATCCACTGTCATTTCCAACTGTATTTGTTGCTCTCGATCGCGCGATAAATCTAATAAAAGAGCACCTGTCACATTTTGCAAGTTGTCCTGGATCTTCAGTTCGTGACCCATAATCACCAAACCTTCATTTGTTTTATTGAAGGCCAAAACACCTGTCAATGACTGGTCTCTCCACGGTTCATGAAAAACTTCCGGTAACGAGAATATTGCTGGCCCTGAATTAAAATGAAGCCAACCACTTGATCCATGCAGAAACAATTTGCCAGATACAGGTCCAACCTGCGGTATTGAATGTGCGGCCTGAATCTCCAGATAATCCACGTCAGCATAAATCAGTGGATCCTCGTCAAGATGCCAGTCGAGCCGTACTTTGCTCGTACGGAGTTCTGGTTTGTTCAGAGATAGGATTCGTTCGAGTTGCGGATCAAGATCGAGTGGCTTTAAAAATGCCCGTAAAGGCTCAGCCATCAAATCAACGCTAGGTACCTGCGCAATCAATCTCTCGCCATCAAAATGGAATCCGCCACCTGCACCTGTGACCTTGAGGCCCGGTAATTGAAGCTCCAATGATTCAAAAAATGCTCGTGCGGTAGACAACCCGGTTAATTCAAAGCGTACTCTCGAATCCCCACTCAAACCTTGGTCGCTCTGAGCTAAACCAGTGATACGCGCAATGCCCTCGACTGGGTAACCATCTCGGATAGTTAACCAGCTGGTCGCCTCCAAGGCGACCGACAACTCATCTAAACCGTCCAGTGAAATAGGGACGTTTTGAAGACGTGTATGCATCCTCAACTCATGACTCTGTTGGCCGGTACTCGGATACCGCCAGTCAACCTCCAAAGGAATCGAAACGTCCTCTGTCACAACACGTGCTTTCGCTAAAACACCAAGACCAGGGGCGATTTCTAGGGATAACTGCTTCAGTGATACATCGCCAAGAAGCACATCGAAATTTTGTAACTTAAGTGCTCCAACTGTTTTGATAGCTTTGTGTATCCTCGACAGAAGCTGAGCCCAGGCAAATGGATCTGGGATTTCACTACCTCCACTCAATCGCTGGATAATTTCCCCTTCATCTAGGATAAATTCACCGATAACAGGCTCCAGAGCCGCAATCGTCGCAGGCAGGTCCAAAAGTATCTGAACCCGCCGGACTTCAAGTGAATCAGTCTCCCGCTGAATTACGACATTCATTGCTTCAAGAAAGGGACCAGTCCAAGAAGGACGTATACCAATTTCTGAAACAGTCACATGCGCATTTAGGCGATCTGATAAGAGCTCCTCAATATTGACACGCCAGTAGTTAACCATCGGTAATGCAGCAAGAACCACTCCCTGAAGAGCAGCGAGAACGACAATAATGATAGCTTTGGTTGTCAAGACTCCCCGGATCACGACACCACCACCTCATAACGATCTTGGGAAAAAGTCGAATCAGCCTGAAGACGGATCGGTCGATGAATAAATGTTTCCAGGTCTGCGAGCGCATCAGATTCTTCATCGATCAATCGATCGATAACGGGAGGAGCAGCAATAACAGTCGTTGTCTCTACAGAGTACTCCCGAAAACCCCGCATCACCGCCCTAAATATCTCATAACAGACAGTCTCAGCAGTCTTGATTTGACCGGTGCCTCGACATTGTGGACAGGGCTCTTGCAAAAGACCTGACAAACACTCCCGTGACCGTTTACGCGTCAAAATGACCAGACCGAGCTCGTTTAAACCGCTGATCTTGGTCTTCACTTGATCGTCTTCAGTCGAGCGCTCGAGCATCCGCAAGACCCGCCTCTGGTGCTCCTCATCCTCCATTTCGATAAAATCGATAGCCACAATACCGCCAAGGTTGCGAAGTCGTAACTGACGACCAACCGCGACGGCAGCCTCCAGATTCGTTCTGAGAACCGTTGCCTCTAACGTGTTTGCTCCAACAAAACGCCCGGTATTGACATCGATAGTTGTCATGGCCTCAGTCTGGTCAATCACTAGATAGCCCCCTGACTTCAAATCGACCCGACACGATAATGCCTTTTCGATTTCTTCTTCAATCTTGTACATATCAAAGATGGGCTTGGTACCCCGATAGTGATGTATCAGATGAGCTAAGTCTGGCATGAACTTGGAGACAAATTGAGACAACTCAGTAAAAGTTTCTAACGAATCAATCCATACACGCTCGGTATCGCTTCGGATTTGATCACGGACCAACCGATATGTCAGCGGAAGTTCTTTGAAAACCAGAGCAGGCGACTTGGCTATTTTTTGTTCGGCTCGGATGCTGTCCCAAACGCGCTTTAAATAGACCAAATCATCCTCAAAGTCCGCGACTGTATGTCCATCAACCGCAGTCCGTACAATCACCCCGCAGTCGAGCGCTTGCGATAAAAGCGCATTTGTTGCTATCGACTTTAAATACTTGCGGATCTGATCATCTTCAATTCGCTGACTGATCCCAACGTGCGACGCAAATGGCATCAACACTAAATGTCTGGCAGCAAGTGAGACTTCAGCGGTTAAACGAGCCCCTTTGCTACCAAGTGGATCCTTAATTACCTGCACTAACAGATCCTGACCCTCTGTTACGTGCTTCTGTATTAATTTATTACGCCCTGCATCCGATGTACGCATATCTTTGGCCTGCAAAAATGCACACCGATCAAGACCAATATCAACAAAACATGCCTGCATTCCGGGGAGTACACGGGCAACCTTTCCAAGGTATATATTACCAACTAGGCTAGGATGTATCGCTCTCTCGATACGAATTTCCTGCAACAACCCTTGCTCGACAACGGCGACGCGAGTCTCCAACGGGGTGAAGTTCAGCAAAATTTCATGACGCATCGTTCAGCATAGCCTCCAGCTCCACCAGTGGAAGCCCAACGACATTGGTATAGGATCCATTTATCGATTGCACAAAACGAGCCGCGACGCCCTGGATACCATAACCACCAGCTTTGTCGGCAGGTTCACCGGTATCCCAGTAATTTAAACGTTCTGATATCGAGAGTTCGCGAAAGGTCACGTCTGTTCGAACAGAGCGGACCATCAATTGGGCACAATGCAGAACGCAAATACCAGAATAGACCTGATGTGTAGCCCCAGAAAGTAGTTCCATCATAACCAGATAATCTTCTTTGCCTCTAGGCTTTGTCAGAATATGACCACTACAAATAACAGCAGTATCTGCACCGATTATAGTCTCTTGAGGCGCTACCTGATCCGCAATTGCTCTGGCTTTTCCTTCAGCGAGCCGACATACGTACTCCTCAGGAGATTCATCAACTCGGTGTGATTCATCAATACTGGCAGGTATCACAAGGAAGTCTGTTGTAATCAGTCTCAATAAGCATTGCCGTCTCGGAGACTGACTTGCAAGAATCATTGTCGTTGCGCCTCGGAGTCTTGCTTGTACTGAGCCAAAAAATCGTAAAGCCAGCGGAGTGGAGACCAAAATAACGCTGAAAAAAACGCCTGTAATACGAGGATATAAAATTCCGGTGACTGCCCCGTTAGCGTTCTAACCCAATATGAAACTGCCGAAGCAATCATAAGTACGATAAAAATAATAGTCGACTGACGTAGCCAGTTGACCTGTCGAATCGATGGCCCAACCAATGTCAAAGCATAAGCAATTGAGGCGAATATCAAACCATGTAATCCAAGAGCGGTCCCATACAAGACGTCGACCGGCAATGACGATAATAACAAGAGGGTCATGGATAACTGGTAGTTACGCATCAAACCCCACCAGGTTACGAATAAATACCCAAAATGCGGTAATAAAAATAATAAAAATGATGGGTAGGGAAAGGCGATCAGCAGCAAAGTCAACAGCCATGTTAATGCAAAAGTCATGATTCGCCCTTCGATAGATCGACCATAACTAATGACAATCGCGCGAGTGGTGCCAACGGCTCGGCAACAACCCAAGCAAATGGCTGGCCGGGAGCACGCCTTACCTCTTTAACCTCAGCGACGGGGATACCGGGCTGAAAACGCGCACCCAGACCTGAGGTCTCTATGATGTCGCCTGGAACGATATCTACAGTATTTGGAAGATTGCGCAGTTCAATTCGGTCCATACGACCGACACCGACCGCGATCGCACGATCGCGCGTGCGCGTCACCTGTACCGGTAAATGATGAGTCGCATCAGTCATCATCAAAACATCAGCTGCGTTTGGATATGTCACGACCACCTGCCCGACCAAGCCATCAGCAGAGATCACTGGTTGCCCAATCATCACTCCCGCCAATAACCCGCGATTGATGGTCACTCGATGAACAAAAGGGTCATTCGATAACCGTTCAATCTGTGCCTGTAACAAACGCTCGTTCACTCGCTCTTTGACACTAAGGAGTCGTCTCAATTCAGAATTCTCAGCTCGAAGGGTATGAAGCTTGAGCTGCTCAGTTTTCAAGCGCTGGTTCTCAAGGGCTATGGCCTCTAGTCGCTGTAAAATTAACTTCTGAGATTGCGACCATTGGATCAGTTCATTCAGTAGTTTTCCGGGTAAAAACGAAAGTTGCTCAACCGGCCAAAGTCCGGTCTTTATAGTCTGACGAACCAGCGTAAGAGCATCGAATCGAGAATCGACGAAAATTGTTGCCACAGAGAAAGTGACCGCAACAATCAGGCGGACCGCGGCTACACTTGTTTCAGAAAACAGCGGCCGCATGCGATCAAATCTTAATCAGAGTTGAAGAGATTAAATGAAGCGCGATCAATTAGTTCTAGCGCTTTACCACCGCCACGAGCGACGCACGTCAGCGGATTATCGGCAATCAAGACGGGAAGCCCTGTTTCGACCGCCAAAAGCTCGTCTAAGCCTTTGAGTAAAGCACCACCACCTGTCAACACAATACCTCGCTCGGCGATGTCAGACGCCAACTCTGGAGGCGACTGTTCGAGCGCATTTTTGACCGCGGCAGTTATCTGGGCTAATGGCTCAGAGAGCGCTTCTTGAGTTTGATTTGATTTAAGGGTCAGCTGCTTAGGTATACCTTCTGCAAGATTGCGGCCACGAAGATCAATTTCCTGCTCACTTTTCACCGTGACTGCGGTACCAATCTCATGTTTGATCTTTTCTGCAGTCGAATCGCCGATCAGGGTACCAAAACGTCGACGCACATAGCCAACAATCGCCTCATCAAAGCGATCACCACCAATCCTCACTGATTCGGAGAATACAATCCCATTAAGCGAGATAATTGCAATCTCGGTGGTACCTCCCCCGACATCCACAACCATCGAACCGCTGGCGTCATCGACAGGAAGTTCTGCTCCTAACGCTGCCGCCATTGGCTCTTCTATAAGATACACCTCCCGCGCTCCTGCCCCTAGCGCAGACTCTTTGATAGCCCGCCGCTCAACCTGAGTAGATTGTGCAGGAACACAAACAAGAACTCGTGGTGACGGGCGAATAATCGAATTTTCGTGCACTTTACCGATGAAAAGCTGGAGCATTTTCTCAGTAACATGGAAATCTGCAATAACACCGTCTTTCAGCGGTCGAATAGCGACTATATTTCCAGGCGTACGGCCAAGCATGCGCTTCGCCTCAATACCCACCGCAGCAACAGAGCGCTGCGTTCCTACTGTGCGAATCGCGACGACTGAAGGCTCATCCAGTACTATACCTTTACCTTTAACGTAGATCAGCGTGTTCGCTGTGCCTAAGTCGATCGAAATATCGTTCGAAAACAATCCGCGTATGGCTTTAAACATGCAAGCTTCATCCTGTCGTACGTAGGCTATAAACGTTAGAGTTTAGCTGACCTGATCTCTATACTGAAGCCTTATGCTAGCATTCATTAGACTAAACACGATTTTCGAAGACGGAGAAACCCATGTCGCTGACGAGCGATCACGTCAAACGCGTTGCCAAATTGGCCCGATTAGGGCTCACAGACGCCGAGACGGCGGAAATACTTGCACAACTTAACTCGATCCTCAATCTCGTTGATCAAATGCAGCAAATTGACACAAAAAACGTGATGCCACTTGCTCATCCGTTAGAACTTAAGCAAACCCTTCGAGCCGATGCGGTCACGGAAATGGACCAGCGCGAAAAATTTCAGAATACAGCTCCACAGGTGAATGCCGGCCTGTATTTAGTGCCGAGGGTTGTTGAATGAGCGATATCACCGACCTGTCATTTTCTGAACTCAAAAAAGCACTGCAGAATAAAACTCTGTCTAGCACTGAGACAACAGCAGCTTTCCTTGATCGTATAGAGTCACTCAATCCAGAGCTTAATGCCTTCATTACTATTACTCGGGATGAGGCAATGCAATCGGCTAAAAAAGCGGACACAGCGATCAGCGACGGAACGGCAACGGCCTACACTGGACTTCCGATCGCACACAAAGATCTCTTCTGCACAGACGGCGTCTTAACAACGTGTGGCTCTAGAATTCTATCAAATTTTGTTGCGCCTTATGACGCACATGTCGTTAGCCGCTGTAAAGCTGCAGGCCTCGTATCTCTCGGTAAGCTCAATATGGATGAATTCGCCATGGGCTCATCCAATGAGAACTCATATTTTGGTCCAGTCCGAAATCCATGGGACACATCCCGCGTTCCAGGCGGAAGCTCCGGTGGATCGGCCGCAGCAGTTGCTGCCAACCTAACGCCTTTAGCGACAGCGACAGACACTGGCGGATCTATTCGACAACCAGCAGCATTTACCGGTACATCAGGTCTCAAACCCACTTACGGTCGCGTCAGTCGGTTCGGTATGATTGCTTATGCATCGAGCCTAGATCAGGGTGGACTGATCGCACACACGGCAGAAGATTTAGCGCACGGTCTCGGGCTAATCGCCGGTCACGATAGTCGCGACTCAACATCGGCTGTACAGCCGGTTCCCGACTACACAGAGTTACTAAATGATTCGCTTAAAGACAAAGTTATCGGACTTCCAAGACAGTTTTTCGATGATCGTCTCGACACTTCCATGCACAATGCAATGGATACGGTTCTCGATGTCTTAAAGTCGCTTGGTGCAACTACCGTGGACATATCACTCGACCATGTTGCCGAAGCAATCCCCGCTTATTATGTGATAGCTCCAGCAGAGGCCAGCTCGAACTTATCCAGATTCGATGGCGTTCGATTTGGCGCCCGCGCTGACAAACCAACAGATCTTTTGGATCTCTACGAGAGATCTCGTAGCGAAGGTTTTGGCAGCGAAGTTAAGCGTCGAATTCTGATCGGAACCTACGCCCTTTCTGAGGGCTATTACGATGCGTATTATAAGAAAGCACAGCAGATTCGGCGGTTGATTCGTGACGATTTTAACCGCGCGCTTGCCTCGTGTGATCTGATATTCGGACCGACTACACCATCAACTGCTTTTATTATTGGTGAAAAAACCTCTGATCCTGTTTCAATGTATTTGGAAGATATTTACACCGTGGCTACCAACATGGCAGGCTTACCTGGCGGTTCTTTCCAAGGTCCATTGGTCAGTGGCTTGCCAACCGGCTATCAGCTCACTGGTCCTAACTTCGGTGAAAGCATAATTCTAAATGCTGCACATCGGGTTCAAACGGCGACCGACTGGCATCGTCTGATCCCGGAGGGATTGTGATATGTATGAAGCAGTCATTGGACTCGAGGTTCACGTTCAACTTTCTACAAACTCCAAGATCTTCTCAGGCTCATCCACAGCTTTCGGTGCAGAACCAAATACGCAAGCATCATTGATTGATTTAGGAATGCCGGGTGTTCTTCCGGTACCCAATGCAAAAGTATTTGAAATGGCCATTAAATTTGGCCTCGCCATCGACGCAAAAATCGAACAAGAATCCATCTTCGATCGCAAAAATTATTTTTATCCCGATCTCCCAAAAGGCTATCAGATCAGCCAATTTGAAAAACCGATAGTTGGTCCGGGTCGTGTCACGATCATGCTTGATAATGGAACAACTAAAACCATTAATATTACACGCGCTCACCTTGAAGAAGACGCAGGGAAAAGCGTTCATGACGTATTCGACGGAATGACGGGTATTGATCTCAACCGTGCGGGTACACCCCTATTAGAGATCGTTTCAGAACCCGAATTACGATCTGCAAAGGAGGCTGTCGCCTACCTCAAAGTCATACACTCGATCATACGGTATTTAGATATATCGGACGGTAATATGGCTGAGGGTTCCATGCGCTGCGACTGTAACGTCTCGATTCAACCCAAAGGTTCAGATGTTCTAGGCACACGAACAGAAATTAAGAACGTCAACTCGTTCCGTTTCGTCGAGAAAGCAATTGATACGGAGATCCACCGCCAAATCGAAATTCTTGAAGATGGTGGGCGCGTGGTTCAAGAAACGCGCCTATACGATCCCGATAAAGACGAAACGCGCCCCATGCGATCAAAAGAAGAAGCGAATGACTACCGCTACTTCCCAGATCCTGATCTATTACCGGTAGTTCTCGACAGTAGTTTCATTGAGGCCTGCAATGCCAGCTTACCGGAACTCCCAGCGACGCGCAGAGCGCGCTACATCGCTGAGTATGGAATTACGGAGTATGATGCCGGGGTCCTGGTCGCTGATCGTGACCTAGCAGATTATTTCGCTGAGGTAGCAAATATATCAGGCGAAGGAAAGCTCGCTGCAAACTGGGTCATGGGAAGCGTTTTGGCAGAACTCAATCAGACTAGTAAGTCAATTATAGAATTCCCGGTGTCTGCAAAACAATTATCCGATTTAGTTAGTCGTATTAAAGACAATACGCTGAACTCAAAAACCGCTAAAACAGTCTTCGATGCATTACTCACGAGCGACGGTGAAGTTGATACCATTATCGAACAAGAAGGGTTAGTGCAGATGACAGACACGAGCGCCATCGAAACCATTGTTGATGAAGTAATTTCAGAAAACTCTACTCAGGCAACTAACTACCGCGCTGCACCAGCTGACAAGCGACCCAAAATGCTCGGGTTCTTTGTCGGTCAAGTGATGAAAAAGTCTCAAGGAAAAGCTAACCCACAAGCAGTCAACCAAATCCTCGCATCAAAACTTGCTGACTGAGTTGCAAACTTGGCAGGCTGGATCCTTTCGATACGTAAATGACCTCCATTCCATAGTTTTAGCATGAAATCGCATCAGTCGTCCGACCAGACGACCAGGCCAATCAAGTAAGATTCCTAAGACTTCGACGGCTTGGAGTGCTCCTAAAGTGCCAACGACTGGGCCCAATACCCCAGTCTCTGCGCAGTTGGGTTCAACTTCGGGTATGTCAGGAGTAAAGCATGCATAACATGGGTTGCTCACAATCCGCGGATCGATGGTTGTGAGTTGACCCTCCAGGCCCAGCGCTGCCGCGGAAACTACTGGAACAGTATAGTTCCAAGCGAGCTGATTGGCCAAAAACCGGGTAGCAAACCGATCAGTACAATCCGCGATGCACTGCGCGGTAAGAACTTCTGAAACAACATTTCCTTCGTCAGCATACTCAGGAATCACACCGACATCGATCCATGGATTAATTCCCAAAATGCGATCTCTTGCAGAATCCACTTTTTGCCGGTTCAAACTCGTTTGACTGTGAATGACCTGGCGATGGAGATTAGTCTCATCAACAGTATCACCATCAACCAGGGTTAAACGCCCTACCCCGGCCGCCCCCAAATACATGGCGAGAGGGCTACCAAGACCTCCAAGGCCGAGCACAACTACGTGTGAATCCTTCAAAAGTTTTTGTCCACTCACATCAACTTCGGACAGAAGTAGCTGCCTTGCGTAGTGGAGTAGTTCTGAGTCTGTCATCATGGCTTTTGCATTCTCGTCACACGATCTCTTCCAGCCAAATCTTGATGAGTTTTAATGGTTTGCCAACCCAAGTCAGATGCCATTAAGAACACATCACGGGCCTGACGATGTCCGTGCTCAAGGCAGAGGTTACCCCCAGACCACAAATGGTTCAGGGCATCAGTCAACAGTCGCTCAATTAAAGCTAAGCCGTTTGCTGCCGAAAATACTGCCAATTTTGGCTCATATCGTTCCACGGTAGCCTCTACCTCGGGATCACCCCAAGCAACGTATGGAGGATTCGCCGTGACCAGATCAAACATTCCCAATCCATCAAATAAATCTGTTTGCATAAATTGAACATCGAGCTGGAGCGAAACTGCATTAGTCCATGCGCAGGCAATCGCCTGATGACAAATATCGCTGGCTGAAACCTCACAGTGTGGATGACGAGATTTAAACGCGAGGGCGATAGCTCCGGATCCTGTGCACACGTCATGTACCTGCATTCCATGCGCTCGTGGCATTGATCCTGATGCAACTGTTACCAACGTTTCGGTATCTGGCCGAGGAATCAATACGTCTGAGGTAATATTGAGTCGTAATCCATCAAAATGAGCCACACCCAGTATATAGGCCACGGGTTCTCCCTGTTGTGATCGCGCAGCAATCGTCATAAGTTTTTCGATCTGCTCCTCAGATAGTGACTCTTGTGCGCTAAGAATTTGATCCACCATGACTAGCCCTAGAACCTCTTCGATGACCAATCGCTGCTCACTGGTGGTCCATTCTGCGGCCCGAATACGATCCGAAACTAAAAGCTCTGATAAGGTCATATCTCTGAATCAATACCTGCCAAAACTTCAGCTTGGTACTCCAGTACAAGAGGATCAATGATCATCTGGCAGGAACCATCCATCATCTCATCAAGGCGGTAGAGTGTTAGACCAATACGATGATCAGTCACCCGGCCTTGAGGAAAATTATAGGTCCGAATCCGTTCAGATCTATCGCCCGAACCCACCAGCGATTTTCGTTCACTCGCTTCCTGGGCCTGCTGTTCCTGCCGAACAGCGTCTTCAAGACGAGCGTGGAGGAGCGATAGCGCGCGCGCCTTATTTTTGTGTTGTGATCGTTCGTCCTGACATTCGACAACCAAACCACTCGGAATATGAGTAATACGAATAGCAGAGTCAGTCTTATTCACATGCTGACCACCGGCACCACTAGCCCTATAGGTATCTATCCGTAGATCTTTGGTATCAATTTTTGTCTGGGCCATCGGGTTGGCTTCTGCCATTACCGCTACCGTGCAGGCTGAGGTATGAATCCGGCCCTGTGACTCGGTTGTTGGAACCCTCTGAACGCGGTGCGCACCGGACTCAAATTTCAATCTGCCGAATACCCGATCACCGACTATTTTCAAAATTACTTCTTTGTAACCGCCAAGCTCAGCCTTTGATTCTGAGAGAACTTCTGTCCTCCATCCCTGAGATTCTGCAAATTT